>NZ_BAAAUG010000130.1:0-38993 GCF_039533825.1 Streptomyces rectiviolaceus | reverse complement strand
CGCGTCGCCACGGTCGCCGCCGCGCCGGTGGGCGGCCTCGCGGTGGCGGTGGGCGGGCCCGCGGCGGGGTTCGGCGTGGCGGGGGTGCTCTTCGCGGTCTCGCTGGTGCTGCTGATGGCCGTACGGGTCCGGGAACTGGCCCCGGACGAGGAAGCGGGGACGAGTGAGACCGCCCGGCACCAGCTCGTGGGCGGGCTGAGGTACATCCGAGGACACCGGGTGCTTGCCCCGCTGCTCCTGGTGGCCGCCGTGACGGAGCTGGGCTTTGCGGGACCCGCCAACATCGGCGTCGTGCTGCTCGCCGACGAGCGTGGCTGGGGCGCCGCCGGGATGGCGTGGACCATGGGGGGCTTCGGTGTCGGCGCCGGTGCGGCGGCGCTGCTGCTGGCCGTACGCGGGCGAATAGCGCGGGCCGGAGCCGTGCAGTCCTGGGGAGTGGTGGCGGGCGCCGTCGCGCTGGGCGCGATCGGCTTCGCCCCCTCGGTCGCCGTCGCGGCGGTGGCCGGACTCTGCGTGGGCCTGTGCACCGGCCTCGGTGGCGCACTGATCGGGGCCCTCGTGCAGACCGTCACCGAGCCCGCCTACCTGGGGCGCGTCACCTCGGTGGTGACGCTCTTCACGGTGGGCATCGCCCCCATGACCTTTCCCGTGGTCGGCGCGGCGATCGGTGCCTGGGGCGTCGAGCCGGTCTTCGCCGCGAGCGCGGCGATGAGCGCGGCGGGCGGGGTGCTCGGCCTCTGCTCCCGAGCCCTGCGCCGCGCCGAGCTGCCGACCGCCCCGCCCCGGCCGTGAGACCTGCGGCTACTGCGCGGACGCGCCCTGCATCAGCTGCACCAGGTTCCCCACCGTGTCGTCGAGCACCGCGGTGATCACCGGCCCCTGCACCTCGGGCCCCTGCGTGAAGCGGACCCCGAGCCCCGTCAGGCGCTCGTGCTCGGCCCGTACGTCGTCGACGCCGAAGACGATGGCCGGGATCCCGGCCTCGTGCAGTGCCTTGCGGTACGGCTCCGCGATCGGCCCCTCGCCCGGTTCGAGCAGCAGCTCCAGGTCGGGCTGCGCCCCCGCCGCCCCCACGGTGACGAAGACCGGCCCGCCCACCATGTCCACGTGGTGCCGGGTCTCGAAGCCGAGGACGTTCGTGTAGAAGGCGTGGGCCTTGGCCACGTCGTCCACGTACACCCCGGTCATCGCGACCCGGATCATCAGATGCCCAGTTGCTTCGTCTCGTGCAGTCGGGCGATCGCGTCCTTGTCACCGTCCAGTTCGACGTCGGCCACGTCCTGCCGGCCGTGCGCGAACATCACCAGCTCGGAGGGCTCCCCGGTCACCGTCACCACCGGAGTGCCGCGGTGCGCCACCACCGTCTGGCCGTCGGGGCGCCGCAGGACCACGCCCACCGGCGCCTGGCGGCCGATCAGGCGGGCCATCCGCTCCAGGCGGGACCACAGGGCGTCCGAGAAGACCGGGTCGAGCTCGCGCCGCGTCCAGTCGGGCTGGGCGCGGCGCACGTCCTCGGTGTGGACATAGAACTCGATGGCGTTCGACGCCTCGTCGATCTGCTTGAGGGAGAAGGGGGAGAAGCGCGGAGGTCCCGTCCTGATCAGCTGGATCAGTTCCTCGTACGGCTTCGCGGCGAACTCGGCCTGCACACGCTCCAGGCGTGGGGCCAGCTGCTTGATCAGCAGCCCGCCCGCGGCGTCCGCGCGGCGCTCGCGGACCACCACGTGGGCCGCGAGATCACGGGTGTTCCAGCCCTCGCAGAGGGTGGGGGCGTCAGGGCCCTGCGCCTCCAACAGATCGGCGAGGAGAAGTCGTTCACGCTTGGCATGGGTCGACATGCCACCCAGCCTACGACTCGGTACGTGGTCCGCCCAGTGGACATGGGCCGGTGGTGCCCCGGGCGCGCGGCACAATGGCCTCATGACCGCCACGCCCCCGCCCAGCAGCCTCGACCCAGAGATCGCCGCCCGCCTCAGGCGCGGCCCGGACGGACTCGTCCCCGCCGTCGCCCAGCAGTACGACACCGGCGAGGTGCTGATGCTGGGCTGGATGGACGACGAGGCGCTGCACCGCACGCTCACCACCGGCCGCTGCACCTACTGGTCGCGCAGCCGCCAGGAGTACTGGGTCAAGGGCGACACGTCCGGCCACTTCCAGTACGTGAAGTCCGTGGCCCTGGACTGCGACGCGGACACCGTCCTGGTCCAGGTCGACCAGATCGGCGCCGCCTGTCACACGGGAACCCGCACCTGCTTCGACGCCGATTCCCTCCCGGTCACCTTCACCGGCACCGAAGCGTGATCGTCTCCCCGTCCCGCAGCACGATGCGGGACGGGTCGCCCGCCCGGGTGCGCCCACCGACGTCGGCCCCGCACTTCTCCCGCACGCCGCTCACGCCCCACTCGGTCATGAACTGACCCAGGGTGAAGTCCCGCCACCGCTCCGACTCCACGTGCAGGGTGCCGGTGGTGTCGTGCGTGTGCAGCGGGCTGTAGCGGGGGCTGGGGCCCGAGCGGTCGATGCCGATGTCCGCGGGGACCGTGACGGGACGGCCGCCGGAGTACACCTTCAGGGTGGTGTGGATGTGCATGTCCATCGCCTCGGTGTCGAGCATCTCCAGGCCCGCCGCCCGGACCCTCTCGGGTACGTCCTTGGGGGCGGGCCACACCACGGGCTCGGGGGCGGATGCCGCGAACGCGGTCGAGGCGAGGAGGAGGGCGAGGGCGGTCAGCGTACGGCGCTTGGTCGTCGTCATCGTCCACTTCTAGCGGCTCGCGTTCCACGGATTGACCAGCAACACAGCCTCCCACCCGCACGGCCGTAAGCTCGTCCCCATGGATCTCGAGACCTTCCGCAAGCTCGCGAGCGACCGCCGAGTGATCCCCGTCAGCCGCAGGCTCCTCGCGGACGGTGACACTCCGGTCGGGCTCTACCGCAAGCTGGCCGCAGAGCGGACCGGCACGTTCCTCCTGGAGTCCGCGGAGAACGGCCGATCCTGGTCTCGCTATTCCTTCGTGGGCGTCCGCAGCGCCGCCACCCTCACCACCCGCGACGGCGAGGCCCACTGGCTGGGCACCCCGCCCGTCGGCGTCCCCACATCGGGCGACCCGCTCGACGCCCTGCGCGCCACCGTCGAGGCCCTGCACACCCCGCACGACCTGGCGTCCGGGATGCCCCCCTTCACGGGAGGGATGGTCGGGTACCTCGGCTACGACATCGTGCGACGCCTGGAGAAGATCGGCCCCGGCGAGCGGGACGACCTCAAGCTGCCCGAGCTGACCATGCTGCTCACCAGCGATCTCGCCGTCCTCGACCACTGGGACGGCTCCGTGCTCCTGATCGCCAACGCGATCAACCACAACGACCTGGAGACGGGCGTCGACGAGGCGTACGCCGACGCGGTGGCCCGCCTCGACGCCATGGAGGCCGACCTGTCGCGGGCCGTCTCCCAGCCCCCGGCCGCGCTGCCGCCGTCCGAGCTCCCGGAGTACACCGCGCTGTGGGGCGGCGAGCAGTACCAGGAAGCCGTCGAGGACATCAAGGAGCGCATCCGCGCGGGCGAGGCCTTCCAGGTCGTCCCCTCGCAGCGCTTCGAAACCCCTTGTGAAGCAAGCGCGTTGGACGTCTACCGCGTGCTGCGGGCCACCAACCCCTCGCCGTACATGTACCTCTTCCGTTTCGACGGATTCGACGTCGCCGGGTCGTCGCCCGAAGCGCTCGTCAAGGTCGAGGACGGGCGCGCCATGGTCCATCCCATCGCGGGCACCCGGCCGCGCGGCGCGACCCCGCAGGAGGACCAGGCCCTCGCCGACGAGCTGCTCGCCGACCCCAAGGAGCGGGCCGAGCACCTCATGCTGGTCGACCTGGGCCGCAACGACCTGGGGCGCGTCTGCGAGCCGGGATCGGTCGAGGTCGTCGACTTCATGTCCATCGAGCGGTACTCGCACGTCATGCACATCGTGTCGACGGTCACCGGACAGGTCGCCGAGGGACGCACCGCCTTCGACGTCCTCACCGCCTGCTTCCCCGCGGGCACCCTCTCCGGCGCCCCCAAGCCCCGCGCGATGCAGATCATCGACGAGCTCGAACCCTCCCGGCGCGGCCTGTACGGGGGGTGTGTCGGATATCTCGACTTCGCGGGCGACTCCGACACCGCCATCGCCATCCGCACCGCGCTCCTGCGCGAGGGCACGGCATACGTCCAGGCCGGAGCGGGGGTCGTCGCCGACTCCGACCCGGTGGCCGAGGACACCGAGTGCCGCAACAAGGCGGCGGCGGTCCTGAGGGCCATCCACACGGCGAACCGGCTGCGGCGCCCCGATGGACGTGAGGGATAGTGGAGGGGTGACTTCAGCTGTACCACCGCCCCGCACCCAGCCCGCCGACGCCGCCGAGCCCGATGCCGAGCCCGAGACCCGGGCTCAGCGCAGCGGCCGCCGCAGCATCGCCGTGGCCCTGCTGTCCGGCGCGGTCGGCGCGGCCCTCGCGCTGCTCGCGTCCCGCCAGACGTGGGCCAACGGCACCGCTTCGGTGGCGGGCGGCGAGCTGCCGCTGAGCGCCACGGGCAGCGATGTCACGGGCGTTCCCGCGGCCCTGGCGATAGTGGGCCTCGCGGCCCTCGTCGCCGTCTTCGCCGTCCGCAAGGCCGGGCGCATGCTGGTCGCGCTGCTGCTCGCGCTGAGCGGCGCGGGCACCGTGGTCGCCGCCCTCCTAGCCGCCGACGACGGCGGCGCGCTCGACGAGAAGGCCGCCGAGGCCTCCGGCGACGCCGCCGCCACGATCGGTGATCTCAGCCACACGGCCTGGCCCTACGCGGCGGCCGCCGCGGGCGCGCTGATCCTGATCGCCGGGCTGCTCGCCCTCACGTACGGCAGGTCCTGGCCCGCGATGTCGGGACGCTACGAACGCGACGGCGCACCGCGCCCGCGCAAGGCGCCGCCCACGGTGGACCCGGACCGGCCCGAAGACCTGTGGAAGGCCCTCGACCGCGGCGAGGACCCGACGCGCGAGGCGTGACCCCCGCGCTCACGGCACGCGCGCGCGTACGGGACAATGGACCGGTGAGCGTTCGGCTCACCCCACGCATCACCACCACGCATACAGCAACGAGGAGCAAGTCATGGCGGGCACGAGCCACGGACACACCCCGGCCGCCTGGACCGGTGTCATCATCGCCTTCATCGGTTTCTGCGTATCGGGTGCCTTCATGGTGATGGCCAACCCGATGGGCTTCTGGGCCGGCATGGTCATCATCGCCGCCGGTGGCGTCGTGGGCATGGTCATGCGCGCCGCGGGTCTCGGCCAGGCGAAGCGCCGGCAGCCGCAGGCGACGGGGCAGCTCGCGCACTCCGAGGGCTGAGTTTCACCGACGTACGTGGGAGGCGGTCCCGGCAGGCGCCGGGGCGGCCTCCTCTCGCGTTTCCCTGCCGGGCACAGGCCGCCGCCGAGGGGCAGAATGCATCGGGTGAACGCTGAACCCGAGAGCGCGGCACCACCCGTCGGCCCCGCACTGCGGCGGCTCGCCGTGCCCGTCGGCGTCCTCGGCTCGGTGATCGCCGCCTTCGCCTACGTCGGGACGGTCGACCCGAACGAGCCCGGCCACTACCCCGCCTGTCCGCTGTTGCGGCTCACCGGAGTGTTCTGCCCCGGCTGCGGCGGACTGCGCAGCGCCCATGCCTTCGTCCACGGCGACTTCGCCACGGCCCTTGGCGCCAACGCGCTCGCCGTCGTCGCGTACGCCGTCTTCGCGGTCGTGTGGACGCTTTGGGCGGCCCGTGCGGCGCGCGGGCGACGGCTGCGGATCGAGTTGGGGCCCGCACAGCTGTACGGGATCGGGGTACTCATCGCCGTGTTCACGCTCGTGCGCAATCTGCCGTTCGGGGCATGGCTGCACCCTTGATATTTCGAGAAAGCCCAGGCAGCAGGGGTATCGGGTGTCCACGTCGTGGGACTGGCGTCAACCGGATGCGAGGCCTTCGCCCTCCTGCGGATACCATCGCAGTGACCATCGGAATGCCTTATGAGGCAGCCGAACAGCTTGAGGTTCAAACAGCAGCTTCACCGTCAGGGAAGGGGGCCGCTCGCGTGAGTGTGCTCGACGAGATCATCGACGGAGTCCGTGCCGACCTCGCGGAACGGCAGGCGCGCGTCAGCCTCGACGAGCTCAAGGAGCGCGCGGCGAAGGCTCCTGCGGCCAAGGACGGGGTCGCCGCGCTGCGCGGTGAAGGCGTCAAGGTCATCTGCGAGGTCAAGCGCTCGAGCCCGTCCAAGGGCGCGCTCGCCGCGATCGCCGACCCGGCCGGGCTCGCCGCCGACTACGAGGCGGGCGGCGCCGCCGTCATCTCCGTGCTCACCGAGGAGCGCCGCTTCGGCGGTTCGCTCGCCGACCTGGAGGCCGTCCGGGCCAAGGTCGACATCCCGGTGCTCCGCAAGGACTTCATCGTCACCTCGTACCAGCTGTGGGAGGCCAGGGCCTACGGCGCCGACCTCGCCCTGCTGATCGTGGCCGCCCTCGAGCAGCCCGCCCTGGAGTCGCTCATCGAGCGCGCCCATTCGATCGGCCTCACGCCGATCGTCGAGGTGCACGACGAGGACGAGGCAGAGCGGGCCGTGGACGCGGGCGCGCGGGTCGTCGGCATCAACAACCGCGACCTCAAGACCCTGAAGGTCGACCGCTCCACCTTCGAGCGCGTCGCGCCCGAGCTGCCGGACAGCATCGTCAAGATCGCCGAGTCCGGTGTGCGCGGGCCGCACGACCTCATCGCGTTCGCCAACGCCGGCGCCGACGCGGTGCTCGTGGGCGAGTCCCTCGTGACCGGCCGCGACCCGAAGGGCGCGGTCTCCGACCTGGTCGCCGCGGGCGCGCACCCGGCCCTGCGGCACGGACGGAGCTGACCCTCCCGATGCCGATCTCCGCCCGCCTCGCCCCCGGCTGCCGCCCCCGCGGCTGCCGGGCGCCGGCGCGGCGTGTCCACGGGCGGCGGGTGCGGTACGTCATCGGCGATGAACCGGGACAGGTCAACGGGATGCGATGGCAGGGCGGCGCCTCGAACGCCGCCGCGAGCTGAAGCGCCCCGTCAGGGGCGCGGGGAACTGCGCGACAAGCCCAAGACGGGCCGCAGTCGCGCGGAATCCTCAGCCAGCAACGGCGTAAAGGCGTACTCATGCCAAACGTCAACGCCAGCCTCAGCGAGGAATCAGCCATGCCCAGCCAGTTCTTCATCCCCGACCCGGAGGGTCAAGTCCCCACCGCCGAGGGCTACTTCGGCGCGTTCGGGGGCAAATTCATCCCGGAGGCCCTCGTCGCCGCCGTGGACGAGGTCGCCGTCGAGTACGAGAAGGCCAAGAGTGACCCGGCATTCGCCGCCGAGCTCGACGACCTCCTCGTCAACTACACGGGACGCCCCAGCAGCCTCACCGAAGTGCCCCGGTTCGCCGAGCACGCCGGTGGCGCACGCGTCTTCCTCAAGCGCGAGGACCTGAACCACACCGGCTCGCACAAGATCAACAATGTGCTCGGCCAGGCCCTGCTCACCAAGCGCATGGGCAAGACCCGCGTCATCGCGGAGACCGGCGCCGGACAGCACGGCGTCGCCACCGCCACCGCCTGCGCGCTCTTCGGCCTCGAATGCACCATCTACATGGGCGAGATCGACACCGAGCGCCAGGCCCTGAACGTGGCCCGCATGCGCATGCTCGGCGCCGAGGTCATCGCCGTGAAGTCCGGCAGCAGGACCCTGAAGGACGCCATCAACGAGGCGTTCCGCGACTGGGTCGCCAACGTGGACCGCACGCACTACCTCTTCGGGACCGTCGCGGGACCGCACCCCTTCCCCGCCATGGTGCGCGACTTCCACCGCGTCATCGGGGTCGAGGCCCGGCGCCAGATCCTGGAGCGCGCGGGACGGCTTCCCGACGCCGCCGTCGCCTGCGTGGGCGGCGGCTCCAACGCCATCGGCCTCTTCCACGCCTTCATCCCGGACGCCGGCGTCCGGCTCATCGGGTGCGAGCCCGCGGGACACGGCATCGAGACCGGCGAGCACGCGGCCACGCTGACCGCCGGAGAGCCGGGGATCCTGCACGGCTCGCGGTCGTACGTCCTCCAGGACGAGGAAGGGCAGATCACCGAGCCCTACTCGATCTCCGCCGGACTCGACTACCCGGGCATCGGCCCCGAGCACGCCTTCCTCAAGGACAGCGGCCGCGGCGAGTACCGCGCGGTCACCGACGACGCGGCGATGCAGGCCCTGCGCCTCCTGTCGCGCACCGAGGGCATCATCCCGGCCATCGAGAGCGCCCACGCGCTCGCCGGGGCACTCGACGTCGGCAAGGAGCTGGGCAAGGACGGGCTGCTGATCATCAACCTGTCCGGGCGCGGCGACAAGGACATGGACACGGCCGCGCGCTACTTCGGCCTGTACGACACGGACGCCGCCGTCGAGGCGGACGCGGCAGGCACCGGCGCGGAGATCGAGGGGGACGCCAAGTGAGCGGCAACATTCAGCTGTTGGACGAGACTCTCGCCGCGGCCAGGTCCGAGGGCCGGTCCGCCCTCATCGCCTACCTCCCGGCCGGGTTCCCGACCGTGGACGGCGGCATCGCGGCCATCAAGGCCGTCTTCGACGGAGGCGCCGATGTCGTGGAGGTCGGTCTTCCGCACAGCGACCCCGTCCTCGACGGCCCCGTCATCCAGACCGCCGACGACATCGCGCTCAAGGCGGGCCTGAAGATCGCCGACGTGATGCATACGGTGCGCGAGGCCCACGAGGCGACCGGCAAGCCGGTGCTCGTCATGACGTACTGGAACCCGATCGACCGCTACGGCGTCGAGCGCTTCACCGCCGAGCTCGCCGAGGCGGGCGGCGCCGGGTGCATCCTGCCCGACCTGCCCGTCCAGGAGTCGGCGCTCTGGAGGGAGCACGCCGAGAAGCACGGTCTGGCGACGGTCTTCGTCGTCGCGCCGAGCAGCAAGGACGAGCGGCTCGCCACCATCACGGCGGCAGGCTCCGGCTTCGTCTACGCGGCCTCGCTGATGGGCGTCACGGGCACCCGTGAGTCCGTCGGGGAGCAGGCGCAGGAGCTGGTGCGGCGCACCAAGGCCACCACCGACCTGCCGGTCTGCGTCGGCCTCGGCGTCTCCAACGCCCGCCAGGCCGCCGAGGTCGCGGGCTTCGCCGACGGCGTGATCGTCGGCTCCGCCTTCGTCCAGCGGATGCTGGACGCGCCGGACGAAGCCGCGGGCCTTGCCGCCGTCCGCGCGCTCGCGGGTGATCTCGCCAAGGGAGTTCGCGGCAACGCGTAACTCGTACGGGTGGACCTGGGACCGGGGAGGCATGCTCGTGCCTCCCCGGTTCGTTGGCGGGGTGTGAGCGAGAAGAACCGTGAGGGAAAGCGCGCGGCCCGCGACCGGCTGGCGGAAGAGCGAGAGCGGCAGAAGTCGCGGGACAAGCAGCGCAGGGTGTTGATCGTGAGTGCCGCCGTCGTGGGCGTGCTCGCGCTCGCCGCCGTGGCCGGTCTGGTCGCTGCCAACTCGGGTGACGACAAGGACACTTCGGGCCCCTTGGCCGTCCCCAAGGGGGCGACCGGAGAGGATCAGCTCGCGATCCCCGTCGGCAAGGACAGCGCCAAGTCCACCCTCACCATCTGGGAGGACTTCCGCTGTCCCGCCTGCAAGCAGTTCGAGGACATGTATCGCAAGACGATCCACGAGCTCACCGGCAAGGGCCAGCTCAAGGTCGAGTATCACCTGGCGACGATCATCGACGGGAACATGGGCGGCAGCGGCTCCCTGCGCGCGGCCAACGCGGCGGCCTGCTCCCAGGACGCCGGGAAGTTCACGCCGTACCACGACGTGCTGTTCAAGAACCAGCCCGCCGAGACGGACGACGCGTTCAGCAAGAACAGCAAGCTGATCGAGCTCGCGGGCGAGGTGGACGGCCTCGTCACCGACTCCTTCAAGAAGTGCGTGAACGACGGCAAGCACGACACCTGGGCCAACAAGTCGAACAAGGCCTTCCAGGACGCGGGCCTGCAGGGCACGCCGAGTGTGCTGCTCGACGGCAAGAACATCTTCGGTGACCAGAAGAATCCGCTGACGCCGGCGAAGCTGAAGGCGAAGGTCGAGGAAGCCAACAAGGGCTAGCAAGGGGTGGCCCGCGCCTTGGAGCGGGCCTCTCCCGGGGCCCGGTCATGCGGCCCTGTTATGAGGTCCTGTTATGGAGACGTAGCCGGGCTGGTTGCCTCGGGCACCACCCGGCACGGTAGCGTCGGACCTGCCATGGACCTTGCCTTCATTCCCAGCCCGTCGCGCGGTGTGGTCGAACTCGGACCCATTCCGTTGCGCGGCTACGCGTTCTGCATCATCATCGGCGTCTTCGTCGCCGTCTGGCTCGGCAACAAGCGGTGGATCGCTCGCGGGGGCCGCCCAGGCACCGTGGCCGACATCTCCGTCTGGGCCGTGCCGTTCGGCCTCGTCGGCGGGCGTCTCTACCACGTGATCACGGACTACCAGCTGTACTTCAGCGAGGGCCGTGACTGGGTGGACGCCTTCAAGATCTGGGAGGGCGGCCTCGGTATCTGGGGCGCGATCGCGTTCGGCGCGGTCGGTGCCTGGATCGGCTGTCGCCGGCGCGGCATCCCGCTGCCGGCTTGGGCCGACGCCCTCGCCCCCGGCATCGCCTTCGCCCAGGCGATCGGCCGCTGGGGCAACTGGTTCAACCAGGAGCTGTACGGCAAGGCCACGGATCTCCCGTGGGCGCTGAAGATCACGTCGGCGGAGGACGGCCGGGTACCCGGCACGTACCACCCGACGTTCCTCTACGAGTCCCTCTGGTGCATCGGCGTCGGCTTCCTGGTCATCTGGGCCGACCGCCGCTTCAAGCTGGGCCACGGCCGGGCGTTCGCGCTGTACGTCGCGTCGTACTGCGCCGGGCGCGGCTGGATCGAGTACATGCGGGTCGACGACGCGCACCACGTCCTCGGTCTGCGGCTCAACGTCTGGACCGCCATCGCGGTGTTCGTGCTCGCCGTCGTGTACTTCGTGCTCTCCGCGAAGAAGCGCCCTGGCCGCGAGGAGATCGTCGAGCCCGTGCCTGACGGCGAGGAGGCCGCGGAGGCTTCGGAGGGCGACGACGCCGAATCGTCCAAGGACGCCAAGGACGCCAAGGACGCCAAGGACGCCAAGGACACCGAGGAGTCTGCGGACACAGGGGACAAGGACAAGGACGGGGCCGGGTCCGCCAAGAAGGGCTGACGCGCTTCCTGCTTCGTACGTCGATGGGGCCGCTGGATCACCGATCCGGCGGCCCCATCGCTATGGGCGCCGCCGAGCGAGATCCAGGACCCGCCGCGCGCCCTCCACCACGGCCTTGTCCACGAAGGTGCCGTCCGGGAGCGCCAAGGCGCCCGACTCCGTCGTGGACGCCTTGACGATCTGCTCGGCGTGGTCGATCTCCTCCGGCGTCGGGAGGTAGGCGCTTTCGATGGCGGGGAGCTGGCGGGGGTGGATCGCGGCGCGGCCAAGGAAGCCCAGGGAACGGCCGTGCGCGCAGGATGCCGTCAGGCCCGCGATGTCACGGATGTCGGCGTACACCGACTGCGCGGGCGGGGCTAGGCCCGCCGCCCGTGCGGCCACCACCACGCGCGCGCGGGACCAGTCGAGGCCCGCGTCGTCACGTACTCCCAGGTCCGCGCGGAGATCCGCCTCGCCGAGGGAGAGCCCGTGCAGGGCCGGGTGCGCGGTGGCGATGGCGAAGGCGTGCTCCAGGCCCACGGCCGATTCGATGAGGGCGTGCAGGGCGGGGGCGCCGCCGTCCGCGGGGGCCGACCGCTCCGCGACGCGCACGACGTCGGCGGGGCAGGTCACCTTGGGCAGGCGCAGGCCGGAGACCCCGGGGAGGTGCGCGATCGCCCGGAGGTCGGCGTCGGCCAGGGGGCCGTCCAGGGCGTTCACGCGGACGTGGACCGGGACGGCGGGGGTGTCGGAGAGCAGCTCGGCCGTCGCCGCTCGCGCGTACTCCTTGCGGTCCTGGCCGACCGCGTCCTCCAGGTCGACGATGACGGCGTCGGCGCCCGCGAGCAGGGCCTTCGCCACGACGGACGGCCGGTCTCCGGGTGCGTACAGCCAGGTGAGAGGTGCCTCTCTCATAGCGCGCCCTCCTCGCGCAGCCCCGCGATCTCCCCTTCGGTCAGGCCCAGTTCGGTCAGGACCTCCTCCGTGTCCGCTCCGTGGGGGCGACCCGCCCAGCCGATCGAGCCCGGGGTCTCGGAGAGGCGGAACAGGACGTTCTGCATGCGCAGCGGGCCGAGCTCCGGGTCGTCGACCGTGGTGACGGTGTCCAGGGCCGCGTACTGGGGATCCGTCATGACGTCGCGTACGTCCTGGATGGGGGCGACCGCCGCCTCCGCCTTCTCGAAGGCCTCGATCACCTCCGCGCGGGTGTGCCGGGCGATCCAGCCGCCGACCGCCCCGTCGAGCACGTCCGCGTGGGCGGCGCGGTCCGCGCCTGATGCGAACCAGGGCTCGGAGATCAGCTCCGGGCGGCCCACCAGGCGCATCACGCGCTCCGCGATCGACTGGGCCGACGTGGAGACGGCGACCCAACTGCCGTCCGCCGTGCGGTAGGTGTTGCGAGGGGCGTTGTTGGTGGAGCGGTTGCCGGTGCGGGGCTGCACATGGCCCAGCTGGTCGTACCAGAGCGGCTGCGGGCCGAGGACCGTGAGGATCGGCTCGATGATCGCCATGTCCACCACCTGGCCCTTGCCCGTACGGTCGCGGGCCGCGAGCGCCGTCATCACCGCGTACGCCGTCGCGAGCCCCGCGATCGAGTCGGCGAGGCCGAAGGGCGGCAGGGTCGGCGGCCCGTCCGGTTCGCCGGTGATCGCGGCGAAGCCGCTCATCGCCTCGGCGAGCGTGCCGAAGCCGGGGCGGCGGGAGTACGGGCCGAACTGGCCGAAGCCCGTGACGCGGGTCAGGACGAGGCGGGGGTTCGCCGCGCTCAGCTCCTCCCAGCCCAGGTCCCACTTCTCCAGGGTGCCCGGGCGGAAGTTCTCGACGATCACGTCCGCCGTGGCGGCGAGGCGGAGGAGGGTCTCGCGGCCGCCGGGTGCGGAGAGGTCGAGCGTCATCGTGCGCTTGTTGCGGCCCAGGAGCTTCCACCAGAGGCCGACGCCGTCCTTCGAGGGGCCGTGCCCACGGGACGGGTCGGGCTTGCGCGGGTGCTCGACCTTGATGACCTCCGCGCCGAAGTCGCCGAGCATGGTGGCGGCGAGCGGGCCCGCGAAGAGCGTCGCCAGGTCGAGGACGCGCAGGCCGGTGAGGGGTGCCGTGGTGGCGGTGAGGGGTCCCGTCATGACGCGCCGCCGTTCGCCTGGGTGTCGATCTCGGAGCGGAACGGCATGGACGCCGAAGCCCCCGGACGCTGCACGGAGAGCGCGGCCGCCGACGACGCCCACGTGAGCGCGTCCGGCACGGAGCCGCCCTCGGCAAGCGCCACCGCGAGGGTGCCGACGAAGGTGTCGCCCGCGCCCGTCGTGTCCACGGCGGTGACGTGCGGGGCCGCCACCAGGACCGGCTCGGCGTCCCGGGCCGCGTACAGACTGCCGCGCGAGCCGAGCGTGACGACGACTTCGGGGACCTGGGAGAGGAGCGACCGGGCGGCGGCGTGCGGGTCGGTCAGGCCGGTGAGGGTGGCCGCCTCGTGCTCGTTCGGGACCAACAGGTCGATGGCGGCGAGGAGTTCGGGAGGCAGGGGCTGTGCGGGCGCCGGTGTCAGGATGGTGCGTACGCCGTGTCTGCGGGCGGCCTCGGCGGCGGCGAGCACTCCCTCGACGGGGATCTCCAGCTGGAGCAGGAGGGTGTCGGCGGAGGCGATCAGCCCCTCGTCGCCGGGGGCGAGCCCGGTGAGCGTGGCGTTGGCGCCGGGGATGACGACGATGGCGTTGCCGCCCTCGTCGTCGACCACGATGTGCGCGGTGCCGGTGGCCGCGGTGTCGACGGTGCGCAGCAGGTCCGTGTCGACGCCGGAGTGGTCGAGTGCGGTGCGGAGCTGGGTGCCGAAGGCGTCGGCGCCGACCGCGCCGATCATCGACACGGCGTCGGCGCCCGCGCGGGCCGCGGCGACGGCCTGGTTGGCGCCCTTGCCGCCGGGGAGCGTACGGAACTCGTGCCCGGTGACGGTCTCTCCGCGCTGTGGTGCCTTGGCGACGTACGCGACGAGGTCCATGTTCGTGCTGCCGAGCACGGCGATGTGGGTCATGGGTGGGGTCTCTCCTGAGTCTCCTGGGCGAGTTCGACTGATTCGGCGAGTTCGGTGGTGAGGTCCGCGAGGGTGTCGAAGCCGGTGCCGTCGAAGCCCGGGACGGAGCTGGCGAGGCGGTTCTTGAGCGGGGACGTCCAGCGGTCGGGCAGCGCGTCCGGGTGGCCCGCGAGCAGGCCCGCGATCGAGCCCGCGGTCGCGCCGTTCGAGTCGGTGTCCCAGCCGCCGGAGACCGCGCGGGTGATGGAGCCGGTGAAGTCGCCTTCGGCGTGGGTGAGGGCGGCGGACAGGAGGGCGGCGTTGGGGATGACGTGGACCCAGTGGTGGTGGCCGTAGGCGGCGTGCAGGTCGTCGACGACCTGGTCGAAGTCCGTTGTCTCGGTTGCCAGTTGGATGGCGTGGCGGATCGCGCGGGACAGGCGTGAGTCCGGCGGTACGACGGTGAGGCCTGTGCGGAGGCAGTGGTGGACGTCTCCGGTGCCTGCCGCTGCCTCGGCGATGGTGGCCGCCGCGAACATCGCGCCGTACACGCCGTTGGCGGTGTGCGTGAGGCACGCGTCGCGGTACGCGCTGTCGGCTGCCGCCGTGGGGGCGCCGGGGTGCGTCCAGCCGTGGACGTCCGCGCGGATCAGGGCGCCGATCCATTCGCGGAAGGGGTTGTGGTGGGTGGCGGTGTGCGGGGGTTCGATGCCGTTGAGGAGGTTGCGGTAGGCGATGCGTTCGGCGGTGAAGGTGCGGGCCGCGGGGAGCTCGTCCAGCCATAGCTTCGCCACGTCCGTGGTGGTGAAGTCTCTGCCGTGGCGTTGGAGGAGGCGGAGGTTGAGGAGGGGGTAGTTGAGGTCGTCGTCCTCGGGCATGCCGTCGATGTTCTCGGCGAGGGAGGTTTGTGCGGAGCGTTTGTTCCAGGGGTGGGCCTTGCGGAGGTCCTGGGGGACGCCTCTTTCCGTGAACCAGGTGGTCAGGGGCCAGTTTCCTGTTGCTTTGGCTAGGCTTCTGATGCCGGTTAGCGGGAGCTTTTCTACCGGTTTGCCCAGTAGGCAGCCTGCTGCTCTGCCTAGCCAGGCGGCGTGTAGGCGGTGGCGTAGCCCTCGTGTAGTAGACGCTGCTGGTTTCGCACCCGGCAGTGGTGCGTTGTGCCCACCCGTTCCGCCTTGCGGAACGCCTGCCCACAACGGCGAGGACAGTTCGTCCAAGAGTTGTACAGCCAAGACCCGTAGGTGGGGTGCGGGCGGGGTCGGGGACGCGCCCGCTCTGCTGGGGGCCAGGTGGCCGCCCGCTGCCAGCCAGCGGGAACGTACCGCTGAGACGTCGTGGCCCTCCTCCTCCGCCTGGCGGAGTTCGTGGCCCACCAAGTCCTCCGGCTGGACCCAGGTGAGGCGGATCATGGGGTGGCCGTCAGGGCCGCGTACGCCGATTCGTGGACGCGGCGGCGGTGTACGTCGCGGGCGAAGATCTCCTGGGTGACCTCCGTGAGCGTCGTCGCCGGGGCGTGCAGGTCCAGGCGGCTCGCCTCCGCGACCGTCTTCGACCACTCGGGCGGTGCGCCCGAGCCGAGCGCGCCCGCGATGGCGCCGCTCATCGTCGCGATGGAGTCGCAGTCACGGCCGTAGTTGACCGAGCCGAGGACCGTGTGGCGGTAGTCGCCGTCGCCCACCAGGAGCATGCCGAGCGCGATCGGGAGTTCCTCGATGGCGTGGATGCGGGAGGGGCGCCGGGCCCCGAGGGACGGGGCGCGATAGTCCTGGCCGACCGTGTCGAAGGGGGTGACAGCGGTACGGAGGGGGACAAGCGCCGACTCGAAGTCCCGGTGGTGTGAGGCCGCTTCGGCCACCGAATCGATCGCGTCCCGCGTTCCGTCCTTGGCGAGGGAGAGGGCGGTGTCGATCACCGAGGTCGGCGTGGCGCCCGGTGCGCACGCCGCCGCGACCGCCGCCGCGAAGACCGCGGCGGCCTCACGTCCGTACGACGACTGGTGCGCGCCCGCGATGTCGAGGGCCTCGGCGTACGCGCCCTTCGGGTTGGCCGCGTTGACCAGCCCGACCGGCGCCATGTACATCGCCGCACCGCAGTTGACGATGTTTCCGGTGCCCGCCTCGCGCGGGTCGACGTGGCCGTAGTGGATACGGGCGACGATCCACTTCTCCGCGAGGAAGACGCGCTGGAGGGGGATGGCCTCCGCCTCCAGTTCCGGGATCCAGCGAGGGGTCGTCATGAGGTCGGGGACCAGGTGGTCGGCGACCGCGTAGGCGTCCAAGTGGTCGCGGACGGCGGCGTACACGCGGATGAGCGCGTGCGTCATCAAGGTGTCGTCGGTGACGTGTCCGTCGCCCTTGTGGTACGGCGCGATGGGGCGGGCGGTGCGCCAGTGGTCGCCGTTCCAGGGGCCGACGATGCCGTGTACGCGACCGCCGTGCCGTTCGACGATCTGCTCGGGGGAGTAGCCCTCGACCGGGCCGCCGATGGCGTCGCCGACGGCGGCCCCGACCAGGCAGGCGGTGATGCGGTCAGGGAGATCCGGTCCTGTTGGTTCCATTGATGGCGTCATGCCGGAATTGTCCTCCCGGAGTGGTCAGTTCCGTGGCTGCCAGATGCCCGGCGAGTTCCACCAGATCGGTGCCCGCGAGGCGGGGGAGCGCGCAGCCGGAGAGGGCGCGGCAGGCGTCGCGCCAGGCTTCGGGGATGGCGGTGGCCGTGCCGATCGCGCCGGTCAGCGCGCCGGCCAGGGCGGGTGCGGAGTCCGCGACGCGGGAGAGGCAGGCGGCTGCGGGCACCGCGTCGCGGATGCGGCCGCGGGCCGCGGTGGTCAGGGCGAGGGCGACCGGTACGGTCTCGGCGGCTGCGATGCCGTAGCTGTAGACGTGGTCGACGATCTGGTGCTCCAGGAGGGGGACGAGGCCGAAGGCGCCGTCCTCTGTCTGGGTGCGGGCGAGCTTGACGGCGTGCCAGGCGTTGCGGCCGATCTCCGTGTGCTCGGGGAGCTGGGCGAGAGCGGCGTCCACGGTGGCGTCGACGTCCGCGCTGCCGATCACCGCCGCGATCGCCGCGGCCATGGCGCGGGCGCCGTGCACGCCGTCGCCGTCCTGGGTGTAGCGGGCGTCGAACTCGGCGAGCGCGGCGGCCTGTTCGGGGTCGCCCGGGTGGACCAGGGCGAGGACACAGGCGCGTACGCAGGCGGCGTCGTCGAAGAAGTGGGGGTTGTCGTGGCCGGTGGCGGGTGGGCGCAGGCCGGTGGCGAGGTTGCCGAGGCCGGCGCGTACGGAGATGCGGGCGCGGAGAGGGAGCACCGCGGACTCGACCTCGGGGGCGCGGGCCGCCGCCGCGGCGATCTCGCTGGCGAGGGCGCCCCAGGCAATGTCCAGGGTCGCGCGGACCCGGCGGTCCGGGGGCAGCTGGGGGTCGAGCGTCCCGTCCGCCGCGCGGAGCAGGGACTCGGCGGTGAAGGCTGCCCATTCGGCGTCGTCGGAGGGGCCTAGGCGGAGGGGTTCCGGGGGCTGGTTGAGGGCGATGGGGACGGGGAGGGTGGTGGTGGCGTTCTGCTCGGCGAAGGTGTCGAGCTCGCGGGTCAGTCTCCGGGTCCACTCCGGCATGCGGCTTGCCCTGTGGCGGGCGGCAGGCCACCCGGCGGCGTCGCCCGCCGCCAGGCCTAGGAGGAGGCCCTCGATGCGGGATCCGGGCGCCTCGCTTTGATCCGCGCCCGGCATCAAGGGCTGTGCCCACCCTCCCCCACTCTCGGCTGCGCTCGAGCGGGGGGACCCCCATCGCCCTGCGGAACGCCTGCCCACAGCGGGGACGGCTGTGTCCTCACCGGGAGCTGCTGCGGGGTGAACGGGTGGGTGGGAGGGAGAGATCCGGCGCGAAGCGCCGGGCTTGTCGGCGGTCACGAGACCCCCCGGTCAGAAACAAGCAACTCCGCGATGTCCAGCACGTGATGCCCCCGCATGGAAGGCAGGCAACTCCCCCGCGCGGGAGCGATGGCCGCCGCCCACGGCAGGGGAATCGCCGAAACCCCGCAGGACGCGCCGGCCAGCGCTCCAGCCACCGCGGCAGTCGTATCCGCGTCCCGCCCCATGTTCACGGCGGTTAGCACCGCGCCGGGGAACTCCCCGGAGGCCGCCGCGTACGCCCCGAAGGCGAGCCCCACCGCCTCGGGGGCGAGGTCGGTCCAGGGGTAGCCGCCGATCACCACCGCGGAGCGGACCGCGCGTTCGCCGCGATGGGCCACCGCCACCGCACGCCGCAGTGAACGGGACGTCCAGCAGTCCATCGGGATGACGGACAGGGCCGCGGCCACCACGGAGTCCACCGCCGCCCCGACCATCGCCGCCGCGACCCCCGCGGCCACCGCCTGCCCGCCGTAGATGCCCTCGCCGTCATGGCTGACGGAGCCGTCGATCGCGACGAGCCGGGCCGCTTCGGCCGGTTGACCCGCGGCGAAGACCCCGAACGGGGCGGCCCGCATCGCCAGGCCGTCGCTCCACGCGTGCCGGTGCTGCGCCGAGATGGGCGCCGCGAGGCCACGGCGCAGGTTCTCAAGCGTGCCGCGTTCGCTGAAGCCCGCGCCTCGGAAGGGACCCTCGTCGAGGTCCGCGATCCACTCGTGCCAGGCCGTCTCGACATGCGCGACGGTGAGCGCCGAGCCGTGCCGGGCGAGCAGGAGCCCCGAGAAGATCGCGTACTCGGTGTCGTCCGTGCCCGAGGGATGTTCGGCGACGTACCCGGTGATGCGTCCCCAACGGCGGCGGATCTCCGACGGCTTCATGTTCTCGGCGGGCGCGCCCAGCGCGTCGCCGACGGCAAGTCCGAGAAGCGCGCCGCGCGCCCGTTCCCGGAGGCCGGTCATTCCTGTCACACCCGTCAAGCCCGTCATGCTGTGCCTCCTGGTGCCGAGACGTGTGCCTGCATCGCTGGCTGCGGCTGCCTGCGTCTCTGTCTGCATCCCTGCCACGCGCCACCCCTGACGCGAGCATCCGAAGCGTCAGCGTCACTCCTCCGAACCATGCGATCACCGGTTCGAGGAACTCGCGTTCGCGCAGGTAAGTACGGCCTTCCTTGCTGGCGAGGGCGATTTTTCGCGCGTACTTTCGAGATCGTCCAAGCACTGAGGGGGCCCACCATGGCGATCATCGAGACCGAAGCGACGCTGCACGAAGCGCACCGCGACAACCACACCCACCGCGACGTGAACGGCGGCTGGCTGCGCCCCGCCGTCTTCGGGGCGATGGACGGCCTGGTGTCCAACCTGGCCCTGATGACCGGTGTCGCCGGTGGAGCCGTCTCGCAGCAGACCATCGTCGTCACGGGTCTGGTCGGCCTCGCGGCGGGCGCCTTCTCCATGGCGGCGGGCGAGTACACCTCCGTCGCCTCGCAGCGTGAGCTCGTGCAGGCCGAACTCGACGTGGAGCGAAGGGAGTTGCGCAAGCACCCGGCGGACGAGGAGAAGGAGCTCGCCGAGTTGTACGTGTCGCGCGGCGTCGAGCCGAAGCTCGCCCGCGAGGTCGCCAAGCAGCTGTCCAAGGACCCCGAGCAGGCCCTGGAGATCCACGCGCGCGAGGAGCTGGGCATCGATCCCGGCGATCTGCCGTCGCCGACCGTCGCCGCGGTCTCCTCCTTCGGTGCCTTCGCGCTCGGAGCCCTGCTTCCCGTGCTGCCGTATCTGCTCGGCGCCGACACGTTCTGGCCCGCGCTGCTGCTCGCGCTGATCGGGCTCTTCGCCTGCGGTGCGGTCGTGGCGAAGGTGACCGCGCGGTCCTGGTGGTTCAGCGGGCTTCGGCAGCTCGCGCTCGGCGGCGCCGCGGCCGGTGTGACGTACGCCCTGGGCAGCTTGTTCGGTACCGCCGTAGGATGAACTCTTGCAGTCCTATGCGGGGCTCTGCATAAGTAGCCGTTACTCGGCGGTTTCGAGTCCTTAACCACCGGGCATGAGCCGTAAGCGCTGCGGGCAATGAGGCCTGTGCCGCTCTCGGGCCCTCGGTCATGGATCTGTCCGCATTGGTCCCCTCTTTGTCGCTCTCCACACCTATGAGCGATGTCCACATGCTGGAATGAGCTATCCGCTTTTCGAGAAGCGTTCCATCATGTAACCTGCACGAAATTTCGCCTGGGCCAACGTCGTCCCTCGCTTTTTGCCTATGCCACGACGACGACGGGAGAGCCAATGCGTACGCACGCCTGGTCGCCCATGGACGGTCGCCCCGCCCCTCAGGGCATGTACGACCCCCGTAACGAGCACGACGCCTGTGGTGTCGGGTTCGTGGCCACCCTCACCGGTGTAGCCAGCCATGAGCTGGTCGAACAGGCGCTGACCGTACTGCGCAATCTCGAACACCGTGGTGCCACCGGTTCCGAGCCGGACTCCGGCGACGGCGCCGGCATCCTGCTCCAGGTCCCGGACGCCTTCCTACGCGAGGTCACCGGCTTCGCGCTCCCCGAGGCCGGCGCGTACGCCGTCGGCATCGCCTTCCTGCCGGTCGACACCGCGGGCACGACCGACGCCGCCGTCTCACAGATCGAGACGATCGCTTCCGAGGAAGGCCTGACGGTCCTCGGCTGGCGCGACGTGCCCGTCGCCCCCGAGCTGCTCGGAGCCACCGCCCGCTCGACGATGCCGGTCTTCCGGCAGGTCTTCGTGGCCGACGGCGAGAGCACCGACGTCGCGCTCGACCGCAAGGCCTTTGTGCTGCGCAAGCGCGCCGAGCGTGAGGCCGGGACGTACTTCCCGTCGCTCTCCGCCCGGACCATCGTCTACAAGGGCATGCTCACCACCGGCCAGCTGGAACCGTTCTTCCCCGACCTGTCCGACCGTCGTTTCGCCACGGCCGTCGCGCTCGTCCACTCGCGCTTCTCCACCAACACGTTCCCGAGCTGGCCGCTCGCGCACCCGTACCGCTTCGTCGCGCACAACGGCGAGATCAACACGGTCAAGGGCAACCGGAACTGGATGCGGGCGCGTGAGTCGCAGCTCGCCTCCGACCTGTTCGCCTCCGCGGGCGAGCGCAGCACCGACAAGCTCGATCGCGTCTTCCCGATCTGTACGCCGGACGCGTCCGACTCGGCGTCCTTCGACGAGGTGCTCGAACTCCTCCACCTCGGTGGACGTTCGCTTCCGCACTCGGTCCTGATGATGATCCCCGAGGCGTGGGAGAACCACGGCTCGATGGACCCGGCACGCCGCGCGTTCTACCAGTACCACTCCACGATGATGGAGCCCTGGGACGGCCCGGCCTGTGTCACCTTCACCGACGGCACCCAGGTCGGCGCCGTTCTCGACCGCAACGGTCTGCGTCCAGGGCGCTACTGGGTCACCGACGACGGCCTCGTCGTCCTCGGCTCCGAGGTCGGCGTCCTCGACATCGACCCCGCGAAGGTCGTCCGCAAGGGCCGCCTGCAGCCCGGCAAGATGTTCCTCGTCGACACCGCCGAGCACCGCATCGTCGAGGACGACGAGATCAAGGCCGCCCTCGCCGCCGAGAACCCGTACCAGGAGTGGCTGGAAGCCGGCGAGATCGAGCTCTCCGACCTGCCCGAGCGCGAGCACATCGTGCACACGCACGCCTCCGTCACGCGCCGCCAGCAGACCTTCGGCTACACCGAGGAAGAGCTGCGCGTCATCCTCGCGCCGATGGCCAAGTCCGGCGGTGAGCCGCTCGGCTCCATGGGCACGGACACCCCGATCGCGGCGCTCTCCGAGCGCCCGCGGCTGATCTTCGACTACTTCACGCAGCTGTTCGCGCAGGTCACCAACCCGCCGCTGGACGCCATCCGTGAAGAGCTCGTCACCTCGCTGCACTCCTCGCTGGGCCCGCAGGGCAACATCCTGGAGCCGACCGCCGCGACCTGTCGCAGCGTCACGCTGCCCTTCCCGGTGATCGACAACGACGAGCTCGCCAAGCTCATCCACATCAACGCCGACGGCGACATGCCCGGCATGACGGCCGCGACCCTCTCCGGTCTCTACCGCGTCAGCGGCGGCGGCGAGGCCCTCGCCGCCCGCATCGAGGAGATCTGCACCGAGGCCGACGCCGCCATAGAGGCCGGCGCCCGCCTGATCGTGCTCTCCGACCGGCACTCCGACGCCGAGCACGCGCCGATCCCCTCGCTGCTGCTCACCGCGGCCGTCCACCACCACCTCATCCGCACGAAGCAGCGCACCCAGGTGGGCCTGCTCGTCGAGGCGGGCGACGTCCGCGAGGTCCACCACGTGGCCCTCCTCATCGGCTACGGCGCCGCGGCCGTCAACCCGTACCTCGCGATGGAGTCGGTGGAGGACCTGGTCCGTGCCGGGACATTCCTGCAGGCCGATGAAGATGGTGGGGCCGAGCAGGCCATCCGGAACCTGATCTACGCGCTCGGCAAGGGCGTCCTGAAGGTCATGTCCAAGATGGGCATCTCGACCGTCGCCTCCTACCGCGGCGCGCAGGTCTTCGAGGCCGTCGGCCTCCAGGAGAACTTCGTCGCGAAGTACTTCGTCGGTACGACCTCCAAGATCGGCGGAGTCGGCATCGACGTCGTCGCGCAGGAGGTCGCCGCCCGGCACGCCAAGGCGTACCCGGTCTCCGGCATCGCATCGGCGCACCGCGCGCTCGACATAGGCGGTGAGTACCAGTGGCGGCGCGAGGGCGAGCCGCACCTCTTCGACCCGGAGACGGTCTTCCGCCTGCAGCACTCCACGCGCAACCGCCGCTACGACATCTTCAAGAAGTACACGGACCGCGTGAACGAGCAGTCCGAGCGCCTCATGACGCTGCGCGGCCTGTTCAACCTGAAGTCGGACCGCCCCTCGATCTCCATCGACGAGGTCGAGTCGGCCGCCGACATCGTCAAGCGGTTCTCGACCGGCGCCATGTCGTACGGCTCGATCTCCCGCGAGGCGCACGAGACCCTCGCCATCGCCATGAACCAGCTGGGCGGCAAGTCCAACACCGGTGAGGGCGGCGAGGACGCGGACCGCCTGTACGACCCGGCCCGCCGCTCGTCCATCAAGCAGGTCGCATCCGGCCGCTTCGGTGTGACCTCGGAGTACCTGGTCAACGCGGACGACATCCAGATCAAGATGGCGCAGGGCGCCAAGCCCGGCGAGGGCGGCCAGCTGCCGGGACACAAGGTCTACCCGTGGGTCGCCAAGACGCGTCACTCGACGCCGGGCGTGGGCCTGATCTCCCCGCCGCCGCACCACGACATCTACTCCATCGAGGACCTGGCCCAGCTGATCCACGACCTGAAGAACGCGAACCCGCAGGCGCGGATTCACGTGAAGCTGGTCTCCGAGGTCGGCGTCGGCACGGTCGCCGCGGGTGTCTCCAAGGCGCACGCGGACGTCGTCCTGATCTCAGGCCACGACGGCGGTACGGGCGCATCGCCGCTCACCTCGCTCAAGCACGCGGGCGGCCCCTGGGAGTTGGGCCTGGCGGAGACCCAGCAGACCCTCCTCCTCAACGGCCTGCGCGACCGCATCGTGGTCCAGACGGACGGCCAGCTCAAGACCGGCCGTGACGTCGTCATCGCCGCGCTGCTCGGTGCCGAGGAGTTCGGTTTCGCGACCGCGCCGCTCGTCGTCTCCGGCTGCGTCATGATGCGCGTCTGCCACCTGGACACCTGCCCGGTCGGCATCGCCACGCAGAACCCGGCGCTGCGCGAGCGCTTCACCGGCAAGGCCGAGTACATCGTCAACTTCTTCGAGTTCATCGCCGAGGAGGTCCGCGAGATCCTGGCCGAGCTCGGCTTCCGCACCATCGAGGAGGCCGTCGGCCACGCCGAACTCCTCGACACCGAGCGGGCCGTGAACCACTGGAAGGCGCAGGGCCTCGACCTCGAGCCCCTCTTCCACGTGCCGTCGCTGCCCGGTGGCGCCGTGCGCCACCAGATCGCGGTCCAGGACCACGGCCTGGAGAAGGCGCTCGACAACGAGCTGATCAAGCTCGCGGCCGACGCGCTCTCCGCTTCCAGCGCGACCGACGCCCAGCCGGTCCGCGCACAGGTCGCGATCCGCAACATCAACCGCACGGTCGGCACCATGCTCGGCCACGAGGTGACGAAGAAGTTCGGTGGCGCGGGCCTGCCCGACGACACCATCGACATCACCTTCACCGGCTCGGCGGGCCAGTCGTTCGGCGCGTTCGTGCCGCGCGGTGTGACCCTCCGTCTTGAGGGCGACGCCAACGACTACGTCGGCAAGGGCCTCTCGGGCGGCCGCGTCATCGTCCGCCCGGACCGCGGCGCCGACCACCTCGCCGAGTACTCGACGATCGCGGGCAACACCATCGCGTACGGCGCGACGGGCGGCGAGCTGTTCCTCCGTGGCCGCACGGGCGAGCGGTTCTGCGTCCGCAACTCCGGTGCGACGGTCGTGTCCGAGGGCGTGGGCGACCACGGCTGCGAGTACATGACCGGTGGCCACGCGGTGGTCCTCGGCGAGACGGGCCGCAACTTCGCGGCCGGTATGTCGGGCGGCATCGCGTACGTCATCGACCTCGACCGGGACAACGTCAACTCCGGCAACGTGGGCGCCGTCGAGGCCCTGGACGACTCCGACAAGAAGTGGCTGCACGACGTCGTGCGCCGCCACCAGGAGGAGACCGGCTCGACCGTCGCCGAGAAGCTGCTCGCCGAGTGGGACACCGCCGTTGAGCGCTTCAGCAGGATCATCCCCAGCACGTACAAGGCAGTGCTCGCCGCCAAGGACGCCGCCGAGCGAGCCGGTCTCTCCGAGACCGAGATCACCGAGAAGATGATGGAGGCGGCGACCAATGGCTGATCCCAAGGGCTTTTTGAACCATGGCCGCGAGGTCGCGCAGACCCGCCCGGTCGGCGAGCGCGTCCAGGACTGGAACGAGGTCTACGTTCCGGGCTCCCTCCTCCCGATCATCTCCAAGCAGGCGTCGCGCTGCATGGACTGCGGCATCCCGTTCTGCCACCAGGGCTGTCCGCTGGGCAACCTGATCCCGGAGTGGAACGACTTCGCGTACCGCGAGGACTGGTCGGCCGCCTCCGAGCGGCTGCACGCCACAAACAACTTCCCGGAGTTCACCGGGCGCCTCTGCCCGGCGCCCTGTGAGTCGGCGTGCGTGCTCGGCATCAACCAGCCCGCCGTCACCATCAAGAACGTCGAAGTCTCGATCATCGACAAGGCGTGGGACGCGAACGACGTCAAGCCGCAGGCGCCCGACCGCCTGTCCGGCAAGACGGTCGCGGTCATCGGCTCGGGCCCGGCGGGTCTCGCCGCGGCCCAGCAGCTGACGCGGGCGGGCCACACGGTCGCCGTCTACGAGCGCGCGGACCGCATCGGCGGCCTGCTGCGCTACGGCATCCCCGAGTTCAAGATGGAGAAGCGCCACATCAACCGCCGCATCGAGCAGATGCGCGCGGAGGGCACCAAGTTCCGTACGGGCGTGGAGATCGGCCGCGACATCGACGCGGCGAAGCTGCGCAAGCGGTACGACGCGGTGGTCATCGCCGCGGGCGCCACGATGGCACGCGATCTCCCGGTCCCCGGCCGTGAGCTCAAGGGTGTCTACCAGGCGATGGAGTACCTGCCCCTGGCCAACAAGGTCCAGGAGGGCGACTACGTCACCACGCCCGTCTCCGCCGAGGGCAAGCACGTCGTGGTCATCGGCGGCGGCGACACCGGCGCGGACTGCGTGGGCACGGCCCACCGCCAGGGCGCGGCTTCCGTGACGCAGCTGGAGATCATGCCGCGTCCGGGCGAGGAGCGGGCGGCGGGTCAGCCGTGGCCGACCTTCCCCATGCTCTACAAGGTCACTTCGGCCCACGAGGAGGGCGGCGAGCGGGTCTACTCCGTCTCGACCACGCACTTCGAGGGCGACGAGGACGGGAACGTACAGTTCCTGCACCTCATCGAGGTCGAGTTCATCGACGGCAAGCTGACCCAGAAGCCGGGCACGGAGCGCAAGATTCCCGCGCAGCTGGTGACTCTGGCGATGGGCTTCACGGGCACGGACCGCGAGAACGGCCTCGTGGACCAGTTCTCCCTGGACCTCGACGAGCGGGGCAACGTCGCCCGCGACGCCGAGTTCCAGACGAACGTCCCCGGCGTCTTCGTCGCCGGTGACGCGGGCCGCGGCCAGTCGCTCATCGTCTGGGCGATCGCCGAAGGCCGTTCCGCCGCGCGCGGCGTGGACCGTTTCCTGACCGGCGCGAGCGACTTGCCGTCCCCGATCCGCCCGACGGACCGTTCCCTGATGGTCTAGTCCCGCCCCTGATACGTCCCGTACAACGGCGTACGGAACTGATGCGACGCCCGCCTTGTCCCCGACCGGACTGGGGCGGGCGTCGTGGCGTTTCGGGGCACCTGTGGCGGCGCTGTGCGCTGAGCTCGCTCTCCCCGGACAACTCGCTCTCCAAGGCCGCCGTCCTATTGTTGGCTGATGCGCGCACACCCAATCGACCGCCCGGCCGATCTCGACGTGGTCCGTGAGTCCTATGACCAAGTGGCGGACAACTACGCCCACATGGTGGTGACGACGGGCATGGGCGACATCCGTCGCCATCCCTGGCTCAAGGCGTCGATCGACGCCTTCGCCGACACCGTGGGCGAGCTCGGGCCCGTCCTCGACGTCGGGTGCGGCCCCGGCACGGTCACCGGCTACCTCGACGAACGTGGACTCGACGTATCCGGGGTGGACCTCTCTCCCCGCATGATCGAGAACGCGCGCCGTCTTCATCCGCAATGCCGCTTCAGCGTCGCCTCCGCCACCGAACTCGACCTCGGTGAAGCGTCCCTCGGCGGCGTGCTCGGGTGGTGGTCACTGTTCAACCTCCCCCGCGATGTCCTTCCTCAGGTCCTCGCCCATTTCGCGCGCGCCCTGAAGCCGGGCGGGAGCTTCATCGCCGCGACACATGTCGGCGACGAGGACGTGGTGCGCACCGAGGCGTACGGAGAAGTCCCCGTTCGTTGGACCACGCACAAGTGGCGGCCGGAGCAGCTCGTGGACCTGATCGAGCAGGCCGGACTGCACCCGGTCGCCGAACTCCGGCTCCCCGCGGATGAGCAGAGCGGGCCGGGCGTGGTCGTCATGGCCAAGCGCCCTGCCTGAGGGCGGCCCGCGTCCAGGCCGTCGGCCGCAGCACAACCGCCAGTTGGCCGTCGTGGGCGGGAGCGGTAGGTGCTCAAGGGTGGGGCTCTGCCGGCCGATGGCTGGAGCATGCACTCACTCTCTGTCATCACGGACCGCCGCCCTCTCACCTGGCGCCTGCTCAGGGCAGGTCCCGTGTTCGCCGTCCTGCTGTGGACCCTCGCGCAGGGTCCAGTGGTCCAGCCGACCGAAGCCGTCGCGGTGCACCCGGCGGCGACCGTGGACGGCAAGGGACTGCGGGCGTTGTTCGGATCGGAGAACCGGGTGATCCGTACGCGCGAGCGGGTGATCGCCGTGACGTTCAACGCGGCCTGGAACGACGCCGGTCTGGACAACATCCTCGGTGAGCTGGCCCGCCGTCGCGCACCCGCCACGTTCTTCCTGACCGGCGACTTCGCCGACCGCTACCCCGCGGTGGTGAGGAAGATCGCGGCAGCCGGCCACGGGCTGGGCAACCACTCCTTCAGCCACCCCTACTTCAAGGACCTGACCGAGGCCGGACGGCAGCGCGAAGTGGTGGCGGCGGACCGGGCCCTTCGCGCGGCCGGGGCAGGCGGCCGCGCGGTGACGCCGTTCTTCCGGTTCCCGTACGGCGAGACCAGTCCCGCGCACATCAGGGAGGTCAATGCCCTCGGGTTCGCGGACATCGAGTTCACCACCGACACCAACGGATGGAAGGGGACCGAAGGCGGCATGACGGTGGACCGCGCGGTGGACAGGGCACTGGACGCCCTGCGTCCGGGAGCGGTCCTGCAGATGCACATCGGGGCGTCACAGGGCCGCACCGAGGTGATCGACGCCCAGGCCCTGCCCCGCATCCTCAAAGCACTCGACGCCCGCGGCTACCGCGTCATCGACCTGCGCACCCTGCTCACACCCCGAACCCCGGCTAGGGCGTGAAGCCGTTGCGGGATGTGCAACGCGCGTTGTGCATTGCGCTGGCCGCAATGCTCATTACGGTTCGGCAGCGGGCCCAGATGGGTCTAGACCGCATGGAGTCCGTGTGGCCACAATCACTCCACAAACGGATCGGCGCACGAACAGGCACGAACCCATGAGGGGGCCGGTATGAAGCGACGGGTCATCGCGGCAGGTATCGCCATGACGCTCGGACTGACCGCGACGGCATGCGGCAGCGATGACGGGAGCGACAGCGGCGACAAGGCGACCGACGGCAAGGGCAAGACCCTCACCGTATGGATCATGGAGGGGACCAACCCCGACGCCAGGCCCTTCTTCAAGGAGGCCGAGAAGGCGTTCCAGAAGAAGACCGGCGCCAAGATCCACGTCGAGTACCAGCAGTGGGCCACCGCGCAGAAGAAGTTCACCACCGCGATCGAAGGTGGCGAGGACCAGGTCCCGGATGTCGCCGAGGTCGGCACGACCTGGGTGCCGCAGTTCGCCGAGACCGGCGCGCTCGTCGACGTGACCGATGACGTGAAGCAATCCGGGCTCAACGACGACCTCGTCGAGGGCCTCAAGGACGCGGGCACGCTCGACGGCAAGCAGTACGGCATGCCGTGGTACGCGGGCGTACGCAGCATCGTCTACCGCAAGGACGTCTTCGAGAAGCACAAGCTGAAGGCCCCGACCACCTGGAAGGAGCTTCAGTCCGCGGCCAAGACGCTGAAGGACAAGGAGCCCGGGATGATTCCCTTCCCGGTCGCGGGCGGCGCCGAAATGTTCGCCACCCCCTTCATCTGGGGCGCCGGAGGCGAACTCGCCACCGAGTCGGGCGGCAAGTGGAAGTCCGGCATCAACTCCCCGGAAGCCGTCAAGGGCATCGAGTTCTACACCGGCCTCGCCACCAAGGACAAGGTCTCCCCGGCCAAGGTCAACACCTGGACGGAGAAGGAGGTCGGCGACGCCTGGGGCAAGGGCGAGGTCGCGATGTCCGTCAACGGCAACTGGACCCCGAAGGCCATCGTCGAGGCCAACCCCGACCTCAAGGGCAAGCTCGCCGCCGTGCCGATCCCCGGCCAGACCGGCGGCATGAGCAAGTCCTTCCTCGGCGGCTCCTACCTGTCCACGTTCAACACGGACAAGAAGGACCTCGCCTGGGAGTTCGTGAAGATGCTGACCACGGGTGACTTCGCGGCCAAGTGGGCCGATGAGACCAACTACTTCCCCGGCCAGAACTCCGAGCTGAAGAAGATCGAGGCCAAGAAGGACCCGCTGGTCGAGCCGTTCGCCAAGCAGATGCTGGAGGCCGGCGCGACCGTCCCCAAGACCAAGGCGTACGGCGAGATCCAGGCCTCGAAGGTCATCCCCGGCATGGTGCAGTCCATCCTGACCGGGAAGTCCTCCGTCCAGGAGGCGGCGGACAAGGCCGCCAAGGACATGGACGCGATCTTCGCCAAGGACAAGTAGGCGAGGGCGAGTCGGCACAGTGAAAGACACGCTCGTCGGCGGCGGGCCGGAGGAAGACACCACGGCCCGTCGCCGCCCCGCCGCCCCCCGACCCGAACACGAAGCAGCCCTCCGCAAGAAGAAGCTGGTCGGTCTCACCCGGCCGTGGCTGCTCCTCGCACCGTCCCTCCTGGTCCTCGCGGGCCTGCTGCTCTGGCCGCTGATCCAGGTCGGCAAGCTCTCGATGCAGGACTACGCCGTCAAGTTCGGCGGCGGAGTGGGCACGTACACCGGATTCGACCACTACACCGACCTGCTGACCAGCGAACTCCTGTGGCAGACGGTCCTGCCCAACACGGCGTTCTTCGCGATCGCCTGTGTCGGCCTCACCGTCGCACTCGGCACGCTCGTCGCGCTGCTGCTCAACCGCCTCGGTCCGACGTGGCGGTTGATCTGCTCCATCGCGATCCTCGCGGCCTGGGCGATGCCCGCCGTCACCGGGACGTACGTCTGGATCTGGCTCTTCCAGCCGCAGGACGGCATGGTCAGCCAGATCGCGGGCTCGATGGGGCTCATCGATCCCGAGACCACCAACTGGTTCACCGAACGCGGGCCGTTCTACGCGATCGCGACCCTGAACGTCGTCCACCACGGCTTCCCGTTCGTCGCCATCACCGTCCTCGCGGGCCTGATGACGATCCCCAAGGAGCTCTACGAAGCGGGGGAGCTGGACGGAGCCAACGCCTGGCAGCGGTTCTGGAAGATCACGGTGCCGACGATCAAGCCCGTCTTCCTCGTGGTGACCATCCTCTCCACCATCTGGGACTTCAAGGTCTTCACCCAGATCTATCTGATGCCGGGCGGCGACGGCGCCAACGAAGAGGTCTACAACCTCGGCGTCTTCTCGTACATCCAGGCCTTCGCCAAGAACGACTACGGCACGGGCGCGGCATCCGCGGTCCTGCTGACCCTGCTGCTCCTGGCCATCACGATCGTCTACATCCGTACGCTGTTCCGGCAGGGGGAGGAGGACCTGTGAGTGTCCGTCGCGCCACACCCGCCGCACGCATCGGGCTGCCCGTCGCGGTCGCCGCGCTGCTGCTCTTCACGCTCTTCCCCGTGTACTGGATGATCTCCACGGCACTCGACCCGAAGGCCGTCACGCGCGGCTCGGACGTGCTGCCGAGCGGCCTCAGCTTCGAGCACTTCACCTACGTGTTCGAGAAGGGCAACTTCGGTACGTATCTGCTGAACTCGGCGCTCGTCGGCTTCGGCACGATCCTGGCGGCCGGAGTGCTCTCGCTCTTCGCCGCCATCGCGGTGGCCCGCTTCAAGTTCCGGTTCCGGACCTCCGTACTGATCATGGTCCTGATAGTGCAGATGGTGCCGCTCGAGGCGCTCGTCATCCCGCTCTTCATCCAGATGCGGGACTACGACATGCTCAACTCGCTGCTCGGCCTGACGATCGTCTACGTCGCGCTCTCGCTCCCCTTCGCGATCTGGACCCTGCGCGGCTTCGTGCAGACCGTGCCGAAGGAGGTCGAGGAGGCGGCGTACATCGACGGGGCGTCCTGGTTCCGGATGTTCCGGTCGGTGCTGCTTCCGCTGGTGGCGCCCGGACTCGTCGCGACCTCGATCTTCGCCTTCATCACGGCGTGGAACGAGTTCGTGTTCGCGTACACCTTCATGAAGGGCAGCGACAAGTACACGGCCGCCGTGGGCATTTACCAGTTCTTCGGTGAGAACTCCACGGCCTGGGGCCCGGTCATGGCCAGCTCCACGCTGGTCACCGTGCCGGTGATGATCTTCTTCGTGATCGTGCACCGGAAGCTGGGCTCGGGCCTCGCGGCGGGAGCCGTCAAGGGCTGAGAGACCTCCGGAAGGTGTGCGGGCCTACGGGACCTTGAACGTCTCCCCGTACACCTTCCACGTCAGCGGCGTCTTCAGGCTCAGATTGCCGTCATAGAGGAACTGGCGCTGGGCCGTCTCGACACGGGACGTGTCGCGGTGGGCCTTCTTCTCCTTCATCGCCTGGGTGCGGATGTCGAGGAAGATGTCCAGGTACGCCTTCTCCTTGCCGCCCTGCGCGGGCGTGTCCGCCTCGTTCAGCGCCGCCTCACGCAGGCCGTAGAAGCCGCGGGGGCCCGTGCCGGGGCCGTGCAGGACCATCGCGTCGTAGTAGATGAACTGGCCGAGCGTGCCGAGCCCGTCGAGCTTGGCCAGGCGCACCGCCGGGTCGAAGTAGACGCCGTCGCGCGTCCTGTCCTGGGCCTTCTGGAAGGCGGGCTTCGCGGCCTCCGCCTTCCAGGCCTTGGTGAAGCCGGGGTCGAGGCCCTCGTGCGAGTCGGAGCCGTCGACCTTGCGCAGGGCGGGCAGATAGCGGGCGAGGCCGTTGTCCGGGTGGTCTTTCGTGTAGCGCTCGGTGAGGGTCAGCAGGTCGTGGGTGCCGGTGCAGAAGCCGATGATGCCTGCGGTGTAGCCGTTCCCGTCGCCTATGTCCTCGATGTAGCCGTACTGGCCGCGCCAGTTCAGCGTGGAGTTCTCCGCGCTCGTCACGAGCTTCTGGGCCAGCTCCTTCTTGGCGGGCGCCGCGAGGCCCGGGGGCAGCTCCGCGATCAGCTTGTCGTCGGCCTTGATCTCGGCCGCCGACTTGTCCTCGTCGTAGGGCCGCTGGGTGCCGGGCGCCTTCTGATCGGCTCCGGAGGCATCGCTGTCCGAGTCCCCGCCAAGGAGGTAGACGGCGACCGTGGCGACCGGGGCGACGGCGAGAAGAAGGAGGCCTGCACGTTTCATTCGCCCAAGATTACGTGCGGTTTCGCGGTAGCGCGCCTTCCGCATCCGCCCCTATTGACTAATAGTCAATTTCACATCAGTCTCGGGATCCTTACCGCGGGATCCATACCGGCCATGGGAGGCCCTATGAGCACCGAAGCGCGGGAGCGGCTCGCCAAGGAGCTGCGGGACGAACCACCGGAATCCTTCGGGCAGTTGGCACCCGAGCAGTTGGTCCTGCTGGCCGACGCGCTGAAGCGGGAACGCGAGCGGCGTGCGTCGGGCCTGAACGAGGCCGCCGAGGAGGCGCTGAAACTGGTACCGGCCCTTGCCCGGGGCCCCGTACGCCGGATTCTGTTCCGCTAGGGACAGGGAGGGAACAGGCCATGGACAAGCTGCGGAGCAGGGCCGAGACCCTGAAGATCTCGCGTCTCCTTGATGTGCAACCGGACGGGCTCGCCTTCCTGCAAACACTCCCCGTCGAGGACGTACGCCGCTTCCGCGAGAGCTGCGTCGCGGCGCTCTACGACCGTACGCCCGAGATGCTGGACCGGATCGCGTCCGCGACGAAGCTGGTGCCGGCCGGGGTCGCGGCCGCGATCTCGCAGAAGGCACTGGGTCCGCGGCTGGCCGCCGGGGTCGCAGGGCGCCTCGAACCGACGCGGGCCGCGGACATCATCGAGAAGCTGCCGGTGTCGTTCACGGCGGAGTCGTGCGGGCATCTCGACCCGCGCAGGATCAAGGGCATCGTCGACCGGCTCGACGAGGGCCTGGTGGTACGGATCGCGGTGGCGCTCGCCGAGCGGGGTGACCACCTGACGATGGGGCGGTTCGTCGGCTACCTGCCGGACTCGGCGCTGCGGCGCATCCTGCCGCAGGTGGACGACGCGGCCGTCCTGCGGACGGGCTTCGCGATCGACGTGCCCGAACGGCTCGGCCAGATCATCGAGCTGATGGGCGCGGAACGGCTGGCGTCGGTCATCGCCTCGGCGTCGGGGGAGGGGCTGTGGCCGGAGGCGCTGGCCGTGGCCGGGATGGTGACGGGGGAGCAGCGGGGGCGTATCGCCTCGCTCGCCGCCGCGCAGCCGCCGGAGCAGCTGGACTCCCTGGTCGTGACGGTGAGCGAACAGGACCTGTGGGAGTCACTGCTGCCGCTGGTCGCGCTGCTCGGGGATGAGGAGCGGCGGGCGGTCGCGGTGCTTCCTTCCCTGCGGGATGCGGGGGTGCTTGGCGGGGTGGTGCGGGCGGTGGTGGTGACCGGGTTGTGGGCGGAGTTCTTGCCGCTGGTGGAGCTGTTGCCGGGGGAGTCCCGCAAGGTCGTCGCCGATGCTGCGGGGGCGCTGCCTGCGGCGGATCTGGACGCGCTTGCCCTGGAGGTGGACAAGCGGGACCTGTGGGAACTGGTCATGCCGTTGGTCGAGTTGATGGACGACGATGCGAAGACGCGGATCTTTGAGCTGCCGGCGTTTCAGGAGCGGGCGGAGTAGGGCGTTCCCTGCGGGGCTTTCCCCAATCCCACCCCTTCCCGAAACCATGGGGCTTCGCCCCCTGGACCCCCTTACAAGATGTCCTCAAACGCCGGACGGGCTGAACTATCAGCCCGTCCGGCGTTTGAGGACGAACTCGGCGGAGCCGGTGATGACGGCAACCAAGGCTCCCGCGCCAGAGCGGGTTTTCGGGAAGGGGCGGGGTTGGGGAAAGCCCCGCAGGGACCGCCCTACCCCGCCGTCGAACCCCCGTCCACCGCGAACTCCGCCCCGGTGATGTACGACGACGCCTCCGAGGCAAGGAAGAGAACCAGCTCCCCGACCTCCTCGGGGCGGCCCATCCTGCCGAGCGGCAGATGCGACCAGTCCCGCCCGGCGGAGGCCGAGGAGATCATCGGGGTATCGACAGCCCCAGGATGCACGGAGTTGACCCGCACCCCATACCCCGCGAGGTCAAGCGCCGACGACCGAGTAAGCCCCCGCAACCCGAACTTCGTCGAGCCGTACGCCGCATGCCCCCGTATCCCCACAAGACCCGCCGTCGACGAGACGTTCACGATCGAGCCGCCGCCCACCTCCCGCAGCGCGGGCAGCACCGCCTGGATCCCCAGGAACGGGCCAAGGAGATTGACCCGGATCAGGGTCTCGAAGTTCTCGTACGTCTCGTTCTCCACGGACGCCGTCCGCCACAGCGCGGCGTTGTTCACGAGCGCGTCCAGGCGGCCGAAGGCCTCCACCCCGGCCGCCACGGCCGACGACCAGCTCTCCGCGTCCGCGACGTCATGGCGTACGAACAGGCCTTGCTCGCCAAGGGACTTGGCGACCTCCCGCCCCTCTTCCTCCCGCACGTCCGTGACCACGACCCGCGCCCCGGCCTCCGCGAACAGCCGCGCCTCCGCCGCCCCCTGGCCCCGGCCCGCACCGGTGATCAGTACGGCCTTGTCCTCCAGCCCATAAGAGATCACTTCACGCCTCCGGCCTCTCCCGTACCCTCGGCTCCCTGCAACGGACGTACGGAGAGTGGAGCGGCGCATGGGACCGGCGATCAGTCTGCGCAAGGTGGAAGAGGCGGCGCCCGCCCTCGTCAGCCTCTACAAGTCCGCGGGCGTCAGCCTCCGCAAGCACGGCCTGGAGGGCGAGCGCGCCGCCGTCTACCTCGTCGTCGACTACTCCGGCTCCATGAAGCCGTACTACAAGGACGGCACCGTCCAGGCCCTCGCCGATCGTGTCCTCGGCCTGTCCGCGAACCTCGACGACGACGGCACGGTCCCCACGGTCTTCTTCTCCACCGACGTCGACGCCGTCACGGAGATCGCGCTCGACCGCCACGACGGGCGGATCGACGAGATCGTCGCCGGGCTCGGCCACATGGGCAAGACCAGCTATCACCTGGCGATGGACGCCGTGATCGACCACTACGTGGACAGCGGTTCCACGGCGCCGGCCCTGGTGGTCTTCCAGACCGACGGCGGCCCCATCAATAAACTCGCCGCCGAGCGGTATCTGTGCAAGGCATCGAAGCTGCCGCTGTTCTGGCAGTTCATCGGGTTCGGCGACGCGAAGAGCAAGCAGTTCGACTACCTCCGCAAGCTGGATGAACTCGCCGTCCCGGCCAAGCGCGCCGTCGACAACGCGGGCTTCTTCCACGCGGGCCACGACCCTCGGACCGTTTCGGACGACCGTCTGTACGACCAACTGGTGGGGGAGTTCCCGACCTGGCTCGCGGCGGCGAGGGCGCAGGGGATCGTGACCGCCTGACCTCCGCGCCCCGCGCCCGCCGCGTGCCTTAGCCGACCATCCGCTCCCGCAGCGCGAGAATCGTCCGCGTATCAAGCCCGAGCCCCTCCCTCAGATAGCCGTTGAGGCTCCCGTACTTCCCCTTCACCTCGGCAAGCGCCGCCTCCAGATAGCCGGTGCGGACCTCCTGGAGGGGGATCAGCAGATCCGGGTTCTGCATCAGGCCGCTCTGCTTCAGGCCCTCGCGCACCTTCGCGTCGTACGCGGCCCGGTAGGTGTTGGACGCCAGGAAGTCACGTACGACGGTGGCCTCGGGGACGCCGACGGCGCGCAGCAGCAAGTAGCTGGTCCAGCCGGTACGGTCCTTGCCCGCCGTGCAGTGGTAGAGCAGCGGTGAGGCCTTGCCGCCGTGGGCGATGTCGCGCAGTGTCGCCGCGAACTGCGCGCGGTTCGAGCTGTCGGTGACGAAGGTGCGGTAGACGCCGCGCATGAAGGCGTCCGCCTTGCCGTTGCCCAGCATTTCCTCCTGCTTGACCGGGTCCCTGGAGCCGATCACGGTCATCAGCGTCGAGAAGAGGCCGTTGTCGCTGATGGGACGGGACGTCGGGGTGAGCCCGGCGGGCAGCCGGTCGGGCCCGTCGTACTGCACCTCGGCCGGCACCCGGAAGTCGACGACCTTCTTCAGGCCGAGTCCGGCGAGGGTGGCGACATCGGCGTCGGTGAGCTTTGCCAGGGCGTCGGCGCGGAAGACCTGGCCGTAGCGGACGCGCTCCCCGTCGTAGGTGCGGTAGCCGCCCAGGTCCCTTACGTTGACGGCCCCTTGGAGAGGGATGTGGCGTACGCCGTCGTATGCGGGGCGGGAGTGCGGGGCGTGCTGGGCCGTGCCGCGCTCGGGCGCGGTGGGTTCGGCGTGGGCCGCCCAGGCGGGCAGGGTGCCCAGGGCGAGCGCGGAGACCGCGACTCCGACTGCCGAACGTGTCCGGGTGATGCGCATTGGGCCGCCTTCCTCAGTAGCGGTCGCCATGGCCACTCGTCGCTCAACCAAGCGATTGTTTGGTTGAAGGTAGCGGGGTGCCCCGACAGGAGGAAGGTGCGTGCGGCAGGTATCTCGCCCCGACGTCCCGGCCGGGGCGGTGCGGCCCGGCGCTGCGGCCGGGACGTCCCGGCCCGGCGCGCGGCGAGTGGAGTAAGGGGGTGTCCGCGCCACCCGCCCCTGCACCCCCCTGCACCCCACGGGGACCCCGAAACGCAGGGTCCCTCGTCCGTGTTAGGCTTATGCGTCGCAGTTTTGGTACCCATGAACTTTATGTGCGCCTGACGGGAATGCTCCGAGGGCGCATTATTGTTTTTTTCCGGTCTCTCCGGGATGGGGGTCATTGCAGCGCTTGGAAATCCACAATTCCGTGGTTTTCCTTACTCTGCCCCTGTTGAGGAGATTGACATGGCAACTGGCACCGTTAAGTGGTTCAACGCTGAAAAGGGCTTCGGCTTCATCGAGCAGGACGGCGGCGGCCCCGACGTCTTCGCCCACTACTCGAACATCGCGTCCTCGGGCTTCCGTGAGCTCCTCGAGGGCCAGAAGGTCTCCTTCGACGTCACGCAGGGCCAGAAGGGCCTGCAGGCCGAGAACATCGTTCCCGCCTGATCGTCGTAGCACGCGAACCTCATAGCCGGGGCCCGCACCGGAAAGGTGCGGGTCCCGGCTTGTGCTGTCACCAGGCCCAGGAAGGCATTTCCGTATGAATCGCTCCGACCGCCCCGCACGTCCTGCCCGCGGGCGCTCCACGAACGCACGCGGAAAGGCCCCGGTGGCCGGCGGCGGCCAGGCGAGGGGCGCCGCGAAGAAGCCCGGCCGCGCCAAGGCGAGGCCCGTCGGCGGTGAATTCGCGCTGCCCGAGAGCATCACGCCGGCGCTGCCCTCCGTCGAGGCGTTCGCCGACCTGGACATGCCCGAGGCGCTCCTCAAGACGCTGGCCGCGCAGGGCGTGACCGAGCCCTTCCCGATCCAGGCAGCCACGCTTCCCAACTCCCTCGCGGGCCGCGACATCCTCGGCCGTGGCCGCACCGGCTCCGGCAAGACCCTCGCCTTCGGCCTCGCGCTCCTCGCCCGCACCGCGGGCCGGCGCGCCGAGCCGCGCTCTCCCCTCGCCCTGGTCCTGGTCCCCACGCGTGAGCTCGCGCAGCAGGTGACGGACGCGCTTACGCCGTACGCGACGTCCGTGAACCTCCGCATGTCGACGGTCGTCGGCGGCCTCTCCATCACCAAGCAGGCGGGTACGCTCCGCCGCGGCGCCGAGATCATGGTGGCGACGCCCGGCCGTCTCAAGGACCTCATCGAGCGCGGCGACGCCGACCTCTCGCAGGTGCGGACGACGGTCCTCGACGAGGCCGACCAGATGGCCGACATGGGCTTCATGCCGCAGGTCACCGCGCTCCTGAAGCAGGTGGAGCAGGGTGGCCAGACGATGCTGTTCTCCGCGACGCTCGACAAGAACATCGACCGCCTGGTCCGGATGTTCCTCACCGATCCGGTCGTCCACTCGGTCGACCCGTCCGCGGGCGCGGTCACGACGATGGAACACCACGTCCTGTACGTCGCCGACGAGACCGACAAGAAGGCCGTGGCCCTGCGTATCGCCGCCCGTGAGGGCCGGGTGATCATGTTCCTGGACACCAAGCGCGCGGTGGACCGCTTCACCAAGCGGCTGCTCGCCAACGGTGTGCGGGCCTCGGGCCTGCACGGCGGCCGTTCGCAGCCGCAGCGCAACCGGACCCTTGACCAGTTCAAGACCGGGCAGGTCACCGCGCTGGTCGCCACCAACGTGGCGGCCCGCGGGATCCACGTCGACGACCTCGACCTGGTCGTGAACGTCGACCCGCCCACCGATCACAAGGACTACCTCCACCGCGGCGGCCGTACGGCCCGCGCCGGTGAGTCCGGCAGTGTCGTCACGCTCGTCCTGCCGGACGAGAAGCGGGAGATGACGCGTCTGATGTCCGACGCGGAGATCAGCCCTAACACTGCGCGTGTGACGTCCACGGGTGAGGAGTTGGCCCGCATCACCGGTGCGCGGGAGCCGTCCGGGGTGCCGGTGGTCATCGACGTCCCCCAGCAGCAGCAGGCTTCGCCCCAGCGGGGGCGGAGGCGTCCCGCCGGGCAAGGTGGCGGGGGCGGCCAGGGCCAGGGCCAGGGCCAGGGTCAGCGCAGGGCTCGGCCCCAGGGGCAGGGCGGCAGGCCCTCTGCGGGGGGCGGGACCGGTGGTGGCAGGCCCTCCGCCGCGGGGGGCGGGACCGGCGGCAGGCCC
>NZ_BAAAUG010000129.1:0-12385 GCF_039533825.1 Streptomyces rectiviolaceus | reverse complement strand
CGCAGACCATCGTGGCGCCGATGAACCAGCCGCAGGGCGGCACGATGCCGCCCCCGCCGGCCCCCGCACCGTACGGCCAGCCGGGGCAGCCCGGACAGCCCGGCCAGCAGCCGCCGCAGCAGCCGCAGTTCGGCCAGGTACCCGGCCAGTCCGCGCCCCCGCCGCCCGGTTACGGCCAGCAGCCGAGCGCCCCGATGCCTCCCGGCTACGGTCAGCAGCCTCCCGGTCAGCAGCCTCCCGGCCAGTTCCCCGGTCAGCCCGCCGCCCCGTCCCCGTACGGAGCCGGCGTACCCCAGGGTTCTCCGCAGGGCGGCGGTGTGGCCGCGGCTCTCGCGGCGTACCGCGAGGCCCCCACCGGGCAGCGCTGGACGCAGCAGAACGAGAAGATGGTCCGCGTCGACCTCGGCGTCAGTGAGCAGGCCGTGCTCGCGCGGCAGGGCAGCATGGTGCTCTACCAGGGCAAGGTCGAGTTCAGCTACAAGGGCGCGGGCTTCGCCGGCCGTGTCGTGGGCAACGCGACCGGCCAGGAGATGCAGCTGATGCGCTGCTCCGGCCGCGGCCAGGTCTTCCTCGCCGAGGAAGCCACCCACCTGCACCCCATCGAGCTCCAGGGGGACGCGATCTGTGTCTCCGCGGAGAACGTCCTCGCGTTCGACGAGTCGCTCCAGCACGAGGTGCGCAGGATCGAGGGCCACGGCATCCCCGGTGGCGCGCTGTTCGTGATGCAGTTCCAGGGCGCCGGCACGGTCATCGTCAAGACGCACGGCGTGCCCGTCGTGCTGCCCGTCACGCCGACGACATTCGCCGACTGCCAGTCAGTGGTCGCCTGGTCGGCGGCGTCCCAGGCGATCGTCTCCAGCCAGGTGCGGGCGCGCAGCAACGCGTACGCGGGCTCCTCGGGGGAGAGCGTGAACCTCCAGTTCCGGGGTGCGCCCGGCAACTTCATCATCGTCCAGCCGTACGAGGTCTGAGGGAGCCCGTCATGAATCAGCAACTCTCGGGCTTTGCCCCGGCGCCTGTCGCCGCCCGTATGGAGAACCATGGCAACCACATGCTCAAGGTGGCCATGCAGACCGGTAACGACCTCCTCGCGCGCGTGGGTTCGATGGTCGCCTACGAAGGGTTCGTCACGTACGAGCCCAATCCGCCCGCGGTCCGCCAGATCGCCAAGGAGTGGATGACCGGCGAGGGCGCACCTCTGATGAAGTGCTCCGGAGACGGCCTGCTCTACCTCGCCGACTACGGAGCGGACGTCGTTGTCATCAACCTGGCGGGCGACTCGCTCTCGGTGAACGGCACGAACCTCCTGGCCTTCGACGCGAGCCTCCAGTGGGGCGTCGAGCGGGTCAAGGGCCTGGCCAAGTTCGCCGGGCAGGGCCTGTGGAACATCAAGATCTCCGGCCAGGGCTGGGTGGCGCTGACCTCCCGCGGCACCCCGATCGTCGTCGACTGCGGCCGCGGCGAGGACGAGACATACGTCGATCCGGACGCCCTGATCGCCTGGTCCCCGAACCTCAAGGTGAAGGGCAAGCGCAGCTTCAAGGCCGGTTCGCTCATCGGGCGCGGCAGCGGTGAGGCCTACCAGATGGGCTTCTCCGGAGAGGGCATCGTCGTCGTACAGCCCAGCGAGGACAGCACCGACCGTCTCCGAGCTCGGGGCTGAGGGGGAGCAACACACCATGCAGAGCCCACTTTTCGCGCACACCGAGCAGCAGACTCAGGAGCGCTACACCGTCCAGAACCCGCAGCTGCTGCGGGTCGCCCTCGCGGGCCACGACGACATCCTGGCCCGCAAGGGCGCCATGGTCGCCTACCAGGGGCTGATGGAGTTCGACGCCGAGTACCAGAGCCAGGGCAACCAGCGGGCCCGCGCGCGCACCGGCGAGGGCCTCGACCTGATGCGCTGCCACGGCCAGGGCACGGTCTATCTCGCCAACCTCGCCCAGTACATCCACGTAGTGGATGTGGACCAGGACGGTCTGACCGTGGACAGCAGCTATGTCCTCGCGCTCGACTCGTCGCTGACCCATCAGGTCATCGCCGTGGACAGCCAGTACGGCATCTCAGGTTCCGGCAAGTACCAGCTCAACATCACGGGCCGCGGCAAGGTCGCCCTGATGACCTCGGGCCAGCCGCTGATGCTGCAGGTCACGCCGGACCAGTACGTGAACGCCGACGCCGACGCGATCGTCGCCTGGTCCAACGGCCTGCGGGTGCAGATGCAGGCGCAGACGCACTCCTCGGGCGTGTGGCGGCGCCGTGGCAACACCGGTGAGGGCTGGGAGCTCAGCTTCATGGGCCAGGGCTACGCCCTCGTCCAGCCCAGCGAGATGCTGCCGCCGCAGAACGCGGTCGTCGGGCAGGGCGCGCGCGCCCAATTCGGCGTCGGACAGCAGGGCGCTCGGGGGCAGAACCAGGGCAACGTCTGGAGCTAGCCCCTCCACGGGGGGCGGGAGCAGTAACAGGAGCGTGGGGAACTGCGGGCCGGCTATGGCTGGTCGCGCAGTTCCCCCCTTTCGGGGCGCGTTCTACAGCCGGGCCCTCGTTGCCTCCATCAGGCGTACGACTGAGTCGTCGGCCACCCCCGCCACCTCGTCGTACGCGAACCAGCGCAGGTCCAGTGACTCGTCGCTGATCGCCTCGATCGCTCCCGAAGGGGCGAGAGCGGCGTACTGCACGTCGAGATGCCAGGCGCACGGGGTCTTGTGCCGGTCGAGGCGCACCGGGCCTCCGGGCAGCAGCGTGAGCCCGGTGATGCCGGACTCCTCCGTGCCCTCCCGCAGAGCCGCCGCCGCGAGGGTCGGGTCCTGAGGCTCGCAGTGGCCGCCCATCTGCAGCCACATGCGCAGCTTCTTGTGCAGCGTCAGGAGCACCCGGCCGCGCTCGGGGTCGACGACCATGGCGCTCGCCGTGATGTGCCCGTCGGCGCAGGACTTCCACATGCCGTCCGCGTGGCCGGAGAGGTGGTCCAGATACGCCTCGCGGAGTTCCTCCTGGTCCTCGTAGCCCTTCAGCACGAGGACCGCGTCATCCTGAAGGCTCACTTGTCGCTTTCGCCCTTGTCGTCGTCCTTGTCTTCGTTCTCGGTGTCCTCGGTGTGCTTCTTGAGGTCCGGCTTGGCCGAACCGTCCGCCGCCTCGCCGAGCATCTTGTCCAGCTCGGAGAAGTCCAGCTGCTCGTGGTGCACGAAGCCATCCGGGTCGTCCAGGTCCGAGGCCGTCGGCAGCATGTCCGGGTGCGCCCACAGGCCGTCGCGTCCGTCCACACCACGCGCGTCCGTGAGCGAGGCCCACAGGCGCGAGGCGTCCCGCAGCCTGCGCGGGCGCAGCTCAAGGCCGATCAGCGTGGCGAAGGTCTGCTCGGCGGGACCGCCCGTCGCGCGGCGGCGGCGCAGCGTCTCGCGGAGGGCGTCGGCGGACGACAGGCGGGGCTTGGCAGCCGCGTGCACGACCGCGTCCACCCAGCCCTCGACGAGCGCGAGAGCCGTCTCCAGACGGGCCAGGGCGGCCTTCTGCGCGGGAGTGTCCTCGGGCTGGAACATGCCCTGCTGGAGCGCTTCCTGCAGCTGCTCGGGATTCTGCGGGTCGAGCTGGCCGACCACGTCCTCCAGCTTGGCCGTGTCGACCTTGATCCCGCGGGCGTAGCCCTCGACCGCGCCGAACAGATGCGAGCGCAGCCACGGCACGTGCGCGAAGAGCCGCTGGTGGGCGGCCTCGCGCAGCGCCAGGTAGAGCCGGACCTCCTCCTGGGCGATGCCCAGGTCCTTGCCGAACGCCTCGACGTTCACCGGAAGCAGGGCGGCCTTGCCGGCCGGGCCGAGCGGCAGGCCGATGTCGGTGGAGCCGACGACCTCGCCCGCGAGCACGCCCACGGCCTGGCCGATCTGCTGGCCGAACATGGCGCCGCCCATGGAGCGCATCATCCCGATCAGCGGGCCTGCCATGGCCTGCATCTCCTCGGGCAGCACGTCGCCCATGGCGAGGCCGACGCGCTCGGCGACCGGGTCGACAAGCTCCTTCCACACCGGGAGGGTCGCCTCGACCCACTCGGCGCGGCTCCAGGCCACGGCCACGCCGGAGCCGGACGGCAGCGACGTCGCGTCGTCGAGCCACAGGTCGGCGAGGCGGATGGCCTCCTCGACCGCGCCGCGCTCCGTGGGACCGACGCTCGCGTCCTTGGTGCCGTCGGGCGTCCCCTGGGAGACGGTCTGACGGGCGATGTCCTTGGCCATGTCCCAGTTCACCGGGCCGCCCTCGTACGAGAGCATCTGGCCGAGCTGCTGGAACGCGGCGCCCAGGTCGTTCGGATTCATCGAACCGAACATCGCGGCGAACGGATTGTCACCGCCCGGACCGCCGGCGCCGGGCAGGCCTCCGAAGCCGAATGGGTTCCCAGGGCCACCTGCACCCTGTTCCCCGCTCTGTCCCTGTCCGGGGGATTCCTTCTTCTTGCCCTCGTCGCCGTCTTCCGGCTCCTCCGGCGGAAGGCCGAATCCGAATGGGGTGTCGCTCACGGGATTCCTCGGCTCGTCAGGCCGCCGGTACTGTTCCGGCGGCGGCTGCCTTACAACACCACCCAGCGTAGACACCGTGACGGGATCGGGCCTCAGTGCTTCGCCGACTCATGGCCTGCGGCAGGATGGATGCCACCTGGTAGGTACGCGTCATTCGCGTACCTACTGAAGACAACCGCTGGAGACGCCTGGTGAGTTCCCCAGATCCACAGGTTCGCGCAGCGCGAAACCTTTCTACCCCGGCCCCCGTCCGAGGGCCCGTGGTCGCCGTCACCGGCGCCGCCTCCGGCGTGGGCGCGCTGCTGACCGAGCGCCTGGCCGCGTCCGAGGAGATCAAGCAGGTCGTTGCCATCGACGAGCGGCGGGGCGAGTGCGCCCAGGCCCAGTGGCACATCCTGGACGTCAGGGACCCGGCCATCGCCGAGAAGCTGCGGGGCGCGGACGTCGTGGTCCACCTCGCGCTCGATCTCGACCTGGAGACCGACGCGGCGGCCCGTACGGCGTACAACGTGCGCGGCACGCAGACCGTACTCACGGCCGCCGCGGCGGCCGGCGTCCACCGCGTCGTGCTCTGCACGTCGGCGATGGTCTACGGAGCGCTGGCCGACAACGAACTGCCCCTCTCCGAAGACTCCGAATTGCGCGCCACAGCGGAGGCGACCGGCGTCGGCGACCTCCTGGAGGTCGAGCGGCTCGCCCGGCGCGCACCCCGTGCCCACCCCGGTCTGAACGTCACCGTGGTGCGGCCCGCGACCTTGGTGGGGGGCACGGACACCGCGCTCACGCGCTATTTCGAGTCGCCCCGGCTGCTCGTGGTGGCGGGCTCGCGCCCCGCCTGGCAGTTCTGCCACGTCGAGGATCTGTGCAGCGCCCTCGAGTACGCCGTCCTGGAGAAGGTCGACGGGGAGCTGGCCGTCGGCTGCGACGGATGGCTCGAGCAGGAAGAGGTCGAGGAACTCAGCGAGATCCGGCGCATGGAGCTGCCCTCCACGGTGGCGCTCGGAGCGGCGGCCCGGCTGCACCGCATCGGTCTCACTCCGTCCCCGGCCGGTGACCTCGCGTACACGATGTACCCGTGGGTCGTCAGCGTCAGCAGGCTGCACGACGCGGGATGGCGGCCGCAGTGGACCAACGAGGAGGTCCTCGCGGAGCTGCTGGAGGAGGTCGCGGGGCGTCGGACCGTCGCGGGACGCCGGCTCGGGCGCAAGGACGCGACGGCCGCGGGCGCCGCCGGTGCGACGGTCGCGCTGCTGGGTGCGGCGGCGGTGGTGCGGCGCGCGAGGAAGGCGCGGCGCCGGATCTGAGACCCCCGCTGAACCGCCTTAGACCGGCTGAGCTGCTTGTGGGCCTGTAGAGAGCTCCAACGCGGCACGCGCGCGTGCCGGGCGAAAGCGCTATTCCGTGATGTCCGTGCCGTGCGGCACCATGGCCGCATGGCACGCACCACGAACGACCACCCCGGCGAGCAGGCCGCCCAGGACCCCATCCGGCTCCTCGCGATCCGTGACGCACCGCTCTCCCTGGACGAGGTCTTCCGGGCCGTCGGCGACGACGCCGCGGGCGGCACGGCGCTCTTCGTGGGGACCGTGCGCAATCACGACGGCGGTGTGGACGTCGACGAGCTCGGCTATTCGACCCACCCGACGGCCGAGGCCGAGATGCGCCGGGTGGCCGAGAAGGTCGTCGCCGAATATCCGGTGCGTGCCCTGGCCGCCGTCCACCGGGTCGGTGACCTGGCGGTGGGCGACCTCGCGGTCGTCGTGGCCGTCTCCTGCCCGCACCGCGCGGAGGCCTTCGCCGCCTGCCGCAAGCTGATCGACGACCTCAAGCACGAGGTGCCGATCTGGAAGCACCAGCGTTTCTCCGACGGTCAGGAAGAGTGGGTCGGCGCCTGCTGAGCGTCGGCGAGCCGGGAGGGACTGTGCCCGGTCTGGCCGGGGCGTACACGGTCGGCGGACGGAGTCCGACGCGGTCGGTCGAAGCCTGGGAGGCCCGCCAGGGCCGAGCAGTGCGAGAGCGGCCATCAGGAATTGGGTCGGGCAGGAGGAGTGGGTCGGTGCCTGCTGATCTCTTCGGGCAGGGCTCCTGATCTCTTTCCGCCGCCGCGGAGCCAGTTGGCCCAAGAGCTTCCGGTTGCGTAACCCGACCCCGGGCGTGAGCGTTGACGGAGCGGATGGTTAATCTGCTGATCAGTCAGTTGCGGTCGCTCATGGGGTCGGGAGGTCGACATGGCATCACTTGCCTGGTTGCTGATTCCGTTTGCGGCAGCTGTCGGTGCGGGGGTGTGGGGCGGCTGGGCTGCGCGCAACCGCAGGTCGGGCAAGACCGGGGACAACACCGAGCTCAACGGCTACGCGGCCTTCCGCGAGGCGATGGAGAAGTCCCACTCCGGCACGTGAGGCCCCTGTGGGCCCCGTACGGACTGGCCCCAGCGGTGCACTGACAGACAGGTCCCGTACTGTCGTTCCATGCCACGCCGCACCGCGACGATGCTCGCCTCCACCCTGATGCTGATCGCGCTGCTCTGCGCCGGAGTGCTCATCAAAGTGCCGTACTCGGAGATGTCCCCGGGGCCCACGGTGAACACCCTCGGCGACCACGGCGGCGAGCCGGTGCTGCAGATCTCCGGTCACAAGACCTACCCGACGACCGGTCACCTCAACATGACGACGGTCCGGGTCACCAGCGCCGACTACAACATGAACATCGCGGAGGCCGTGTACGGCTGGCTGGCCCACGACAACATCGTGGTGCCGCACGACACCCTCTACCCGGACGGCAAGACCGAGCAGCAGTCGACCCAGGAGAACGCCGAGGAGTTCAGCCAGTCCCAGGAGAGCGCCAAGGTCGCGGCGTTGAGGGAACTGGACCTCCCGGTGAAGTCCCAGGTCGTCGTCTCCACCGTCTTCAAGAACAGCCCCGCCGAGGGCAAGCTCCACGCGGGCGACGTCATCAGGAAGGTCGACGGCACGCCCGTGAAGGAGATGACGGACGTCGCCAAGCTGGTCACCAAGCACAAGCCGGGCCAGGACGTCGTCTTCAGCGTCGTCCCCGTCAAGGAGGCGGCCGCCGCCGAGAAGGCGGGCAAGGAGCCGACCCGGACGGACGACGTCAAGATCACGACGGAGAAGGCGAAGGACGGCCGCGCGATCGTCGGCATCCAGGCGGGCCCCGATCACACGTACCCGTTCACCATCGACATCAAGCTCGCCGACGTCGGCGGCCCCAGCGCCGGACTGATGTTCGCGCTCGGCATCGTCGACAAGCTGACCCCGGACGACCTCACCGGCGGCAACTTCGTGGCCGGCACCGGCACGATCGACGACAACGGCAAGGTCGGCCCGATCGGCGGCATCGGGATGAAGACGGTCGGCGCACGCGCCAAGGGCGCCGAGTACTTCCTGACGCCCAAGGACAACTGCGCCACGGCCGCCAAGGACGTCCCGGACGGCCTCACGCTGGTCAAGGTGAACACCATCGACGACGCGGTCGACGCCCTCGACGACATCCGCAAGGGCGACACCGCTGACCTGCCGCAGTGCACGGTGAAGAAGTAGAAGTAGCGGCACAGAGAGACGGACGTACGTACGCGGGCGGGGGCACCCCCCGCCCGCGTACGACAACGGCGTGCTGTCAGTCGGCGAACGTGGCCGCCAGCGCCTCCGCGAGCCCCGGAACCAGGTCGGACCCCGTGAGGACCTCGGTCGGCGAGTCCTTCTCGCGCAGCCGCAGGGCCGATTCGCGCGCGCCGTCACGGAGCACCGCGACCGACATGCGGACCTCCTGGCGGTCCGGGTGCTCGGCCACCCACTTCGCGAGCTGCGCCTCGCTGAGCCCTTCGGGGACGGACGTCTCCGCCGACGGCGGCAGCATCAGACGCTCCACCGTGAGGGCGCAGCCCACCACGGCGTCGGGCCAGGCGATGGTGCCGAGGAACTCGTCCAGCGGCTTGCCCGCCGGAATCTCCTCCTGCTCGATGGGGGTGAGGCCGGACACCTCGGGGGAATTGTCGAGGCCGAGCTGGTTGGCGAGGCCGGGTTCTTGGGTGCGCAGTCGCGCCGTGTCGACGAGCGCGAAGAGGCGTGCGGGCTGGTCCCAGCCGAGGCCGGACGCGTACTCATCGATCTCGAGCACGGCACGGGTGAGGGGGCTCGCTGCCATGGGAGTGTTGGACATGGTCACAATCCTGCCTCGTTAGTCCCGAGAAACGGGAACCGAGTAAAGCGTAGGTAAGTTGCATAGGTGTGGGTCCACGATCACAGGGCCCTGACGGATCAACAGAATCAACATCGAACTTCGAGGTGCGCACCTTGGCTTTCCAGATGCCGGACCGCGGCGGAGGCCCGACGGGGCCACGGATCAGAGTGGGCCGACCGTCCCGTCGCGTCCGGACCCTGCTCATGACACTGGGCATCCTGGCTGTTCTCGCCATGGTGTTCGTCATGTTCGCGGGGTTCTGGACGGACTGGCTCTGGTACCGCTCGGTCAACTATTCGTCGGTCTTCACGACGACACTGTGGACCAAGATCGGCCTGTTCTTCGTCTTCGGCCTCCTGATGGCGGCCGCGGTCGGACTGAACATCTGGCTGGCGCACCGGCTGCGCCCGCCGCTGAGCGCCATGTCGATGGAGCAGCAGAGCCTCGACCGGTACCGCATGAGCATCGCGCCGTACAAGAAGTGGCTGCTGCTCGGCATCGCCACGCTCGTCGGCCTGATCGCGGGCGCGTCGGCAGCGGGCCAGTGGCGCACGTGGCTGCTGTGGGTGAACGGCGTCTCCTTCGGTCAGAAGGACCCGCAGTTCCACCTCGACGTGTCGTTCTTCGCGTTCGACCTGCCCTGGTACCGCTTCCTGCTCGGCTTCGGCTTCGCGGCCACGGTGCTCTCCCTGATCGCCGCCGCCCTCACGCACTACCTGTACGGCGGACTGCGGATCACCAGCCCCGGCGCGCGCGCCACGGCGGCGTCCACGGGGCACCTGTCGGTGCTGCTCGGCGTCTTCGTCACGCTCAAGGCCGTGGCGTACTGGCTCGACCGGTACGGCCTCGCGGTGAAGTCCAGTGACTTCAAGGCGACGGGCGACTGGACGGGCCTTCGCTACGTGGACGCGAACGCGTACCTGCCGGCGAAGACCATCCTGTTCTGCATCGCCGTCATCTGTGCGCTGCTCTTCTTCGGGACGCTCTGGCGGCGTACGTGGCAGCTGCCGGTCATCGGCTTCGGCCTGATGGTCCTCTCCGCCATCCTCATCGGCGGTCTGTACCCGGCCATCGTGCAGAAGTTCCAGGTCTCGCCGAACGAGCAGGCCAAGGAAGCGCCGTACATCCAGAAGAACATCAAGGCGACGCGCGACGCGTACGGCATCAGCGGCGTGAAGCCCGAGGACTACAAGGGCGCGGGCAAGGCCGACGAGGACCCCAAGAAGAAGCGCGACGACGCGGACTCGGCCGCCAACTACCGGCTGAACGACCCGAACATCGTCTCGCCGACGTTCCAGCAGCTCGAGCAGGAGCGCGAGTACTACCGCTTCCCGAAGACCCTGGACGTGGACCGCTACAACGGCCAGGACACCGTCGTCGGTCTGCGTGAGCTCAGCCTCGACAAGCTCGACAAGCGCAACTGGATCAACGACCACTTCGCCTACACCCACGGCTATGGAATGGTCACCGCCAAGGGCACGGAGACCAAGAAGGGCTCCAAGGGCGCCCCGGACTTCACGGAGTCCGGCCTGCCCACCACCGGCAATCTCGGCCCGTACCAGCAGCGGATCTACTACGGCGAGAAGACCACCCAGTACTCGATCGTGGGCGGGCCCCAGAAGGAGCTCGACTACGAAGAGGACGGCGGGGGTCAGAAGACCTACAGCTACAAGGGCGACAGCGGGGTCAACCTCTCCAACCCGATAAACCGCGCCGCGTACGCCGTGTCCTTCGGCGAACCGCAGATGCTGTACTCGGGCGCGATCGGCGAGGGGTCGCGGATCCTCTACAACCGCACCCCCAAGGAGCGCGTCGAGTCGGTGGCTCCCTGGCTGACCATCGACGGCGACACGTATCCGACGATGGTCGACGGCAAGATCCAGTGGGTTGTCGACGCCTACACGACGAGCAACGGCTATCCGTACGCGTCGCGGACCACTCTCGGGGACACGACGGCGGACTCGCTCTCCGAGTCCGACGACCAGCGTGCGGTGGTGGCCCAGCAGAACCGGGTCAACTACATCCGCAACTCGGTGAAGGCGACCGTCGACGCGTACACCGGAGAGGTCAAGCTCTACACCTGGGACGAGAAGGACCCGGTCCTCAAGACCTGGAAGAAGGCGTTCCCGGACACCGTCAAGGACAAGGGTGAGATCCCCAAGGCCCTGATGGACCACCTGCGCTACCCCCAGGACATGTTCAAGGTGCAGCGCGAGCTCCTGACCCTCTACCACGTCACGGACGCCGGCCAGTTCTACAACGCGAGTGACGCCTGGCAGGTGCCCAACGACCCGACGAAGAAGGACAACAGCGCGGTCCCGCCGTACTACTTGTCCATGAAGGCGCCGGGTCAGGCGCAGCAGCAGTTCTCACTGACGACGACGTTCACGCCCAGCGGGCGCCCCAACCTGCGCGCCTTCATGACGGTCGACGCCGACGCCAGAAGCAAGAACTTCGGCACGATGAAGCTACTGAGAGTCACGGGCGACGTGGACGGCCCGGAACAGGTCCAGAACAAGCTGAACTCGATGACGGAGGTCGGCAACTTCGTCCGGGACATGAAGGGCGCCGATTCCGACGTCCTCTACGGAAACCTGCTGACCGTGCCACTGGACGACGGGTTCCTCTACGTCGAGCCCGTGTACGTACAGGGACGTAAATCGGCGTATCCGCTTCTGAAGAAGGTGGCGGTGTCCTACGGCACGGAGACCGCATTCGCGGACTCCCTGAGCGACGGCCTCAACCAGGTCTTCGGCGCCGAGGGGACCACCAAGCCACCGGCCGAGGATCCGGACGAGCCCAGCGATCCGACCGATCCGCCCAAGACGAGCGATCCGACGGTGCAGGCTGCCCTCGACGACGCCCAGACGGCGTTCGAGGACGGGCAGACGGCCCTGAAGGACGGCGACTGGGAGGCGTACGGCAAGGCGCAGGACGACCTCCAGGAGGCCCTGCAGCGAGCCGAGGACGCCCAGGCCGCGGCGGACAAGAAGGGTGACAAGAACGGGGACAAGAACAGCGACAAGAATGGCGACAAGAACGGCGGCTGACCAGCTGCGAAACACCCCCTCCGCGCCGTGGTACGGTTTGAACACAACGGCGCGGGGTGGAGCAGCTCGGTAGCTCGCTGGGCTCATAACCCAGAGGTCGCAGGTTCAAATCCTGTCCCCGCTACTAGAAGATGAAGGCCCGGATCCTTATCGGATCCGGGCCTTCGTCGTGTGTGGGTGGGTCCGTGGCGGCGTGCGCTGGTCTGTGCGAACCGTGCTCCGCCCGAGGGGAGTTGAGAAATCTGTGTTTCACTTATCTCTCTGTGGGCATGTCGACAAAACGCTGAAGTGACCTCACTGGCTGCGGTATACCAGGTGTACCCAGGTTGCAGGTGGTGCGACGATGGACGTTATGGGGGACAAGGCAACTCTGTTGGAGACAGGGCGGTTTGTGCAGCCGGCCGACCGGGAGGATCCCGGGGCGGCCGCCGAGGAGATGAGCCATCGGCTGGCCGCCGAGGCCGGAGACGTCGACGCGATGAGCGTCCTCGGCAGCATGCTCCTGCGCCGCGGTGATCTCGACGGGGCCGAATCTCTGCTGCGCGCTGCGACCGCCGAGGGCGACCGCGCCGCGGCCAACAACCTCGGAGTCCTCCTCCACCAGCGCGGATACGCCGACGAGGCG
>NZ_BAAAUG010000128.1:0-26613 GCF_039533825.1 Streptomyces rectiviolaceus | reverse complement strand
GGTGGCCCGCCCGCCGCACGCGCCCTCAAGCCCTCGGCGTACCGCCTCCAGCCCATGGCGGGCTACGGCCCGCCGCACGCCGCGCGCGCCCTGCCGCCCCCAAGGCCCGCACCATCCGGCTCGGCAGCCCGCGGCCCAGGCTCCGCATGGTGAGCCTCGGTCTGACCCTGGTGATGCTGGCCTTCGTCGTACGCCTCCTCCAGGTGCAGGCGGTCGACGCGAGCGTGTACACCACCAAGGCCGAGAAGAACCGCTACTTCAGCCACGTCCTGACCGCCGAGCGCGGCGGCATCACCGACCGCGGCGGCGTCGAACTGGCCGCGAGCGTGGACGCGTACGACATCACGGCCGACCCCACGATGTTCACGGCGAAGGAGATGGGCATCAAGGACGGGCCCGAACAGGCCGCGGCCCTCCTCGCCCCGATCCTCGACAAGGACGTCGACCGGCTCACCGAGCAGCTCAAGACGCCCAAGACGCGCTACGTCCTGCTCGCCCGCCGGCAGACCCCGCAGGTCTGGAAGCAGATCAAGGACCTGCGCGGCGCGCTCGACGACAAGGCGAGCACCGACAAGAAGAGCGCCAACGTCCTGGCGGGCGTCTTCCAGGACCCCAGCAGCAAGCGCGTCTACCCGAACGACACCCTGGGCGCCGGGATACTGGGCTGGGTCAACGCCGAGGGCAAGGGCGCCGGCGGCCTGGAGCAGCAGCTCAACAAGGAGCTCGCGGGCAAGGACGGCAAGATCAGGTACGCCCAGTCCGGCGGCCACCAGGTGCCGACCGCCGGCAGCACGGAGACGCCCGCCGTGCCCGGCTCGGACGTCGAGCTCACCATCGACCGTGACATCCAGTGGGCCGCGCAGAACGCCATCACCGAGCAGGTGGAGAAGTCCAAGGCGGACCGCGGCTACGTGATAGTGCAGGACAACAAGACCGGCGAGATCCTGGCGATGGCCAACTCCCCGGGCTTCGACCCGAACGACCTCTCGCAGGCCGACGGCACGGCGCTGGGCAACGCGTCGCTCCAGGACGCCTTCGAGCCGGGTTCGACCGCCAAGATCATGTCGATGGCCGCCGTCCTGGAGGAGAACGCGGCCACCCCCGGCACGCGCGTGACGGTCCCCAACCGGCTGCACCGCGGCGACCGGCTCTTCCAGGACGACATCGACCACCCGACCTGGCACCTCACGCTCAACGGCGTGCTCGCCAAGTCCAGCAACATCGGCACGATCCTGGCCACCGGCGAGCTGGGCAAGACCCAGCGGGAAGCCAACCGGTCGCTCTACTCGTACCTGCGGAAGTTCGGCATCGGCAGGGAGACCGGGCTCGGCTTCCCCGGCGAGACGTCCGGCATCCTCGCGCCGGCCGACAAGTGGTCCACCTCGCAGCAGTACACGATCCCGTTCGGCCAGGGCTTCTCGATCAACGCGATGCAGGCGGCCTCCGTCTACTCGACCATCGCCAACGACGGCGTACGCGTCGAGCCCACCCTGGTGCGCGGCATAAAGGGTCCCGACGGCCGCTTCACGCCGGCGCCCAAGCCCAAGAAGACCCGCGTGGTGAGCGCGAAGACCGCCAAGACGGTGTCGCAGATGCTCGAATCCGTCGTCGACGACGAAGAGGGCACGGGCACCAAGGCCCGCATCCCCGGCTACCGGGTCGCGGGCAAGACCGGTACGGCCAACCGGGTCGACCCTCAGACCGGCAGGTACAAGGGCTACACCTCGTCGTTCGCCGGGTTCGCGCCCGCCGACAAGCCGCGCGTCACCGTCTACTGCGCGATCCAGAACGCCACCAAGGGCAGCTACTTCGGCGGCCAGATCTGCGGTCCCATCTACAAGGAAGTCATGCAGTTCGCCCTCAAGACGCTCCAGGTCCCGCCCACCGGCAAGGGCGCGGCCCGGCTGCCGGTCACCTTCGAACCCTGACCAGGACCATTCCGTGACGACCATCACCCCGAAGCCGGGGAACCAGCCCCCGCCACACCGCCCGCTTCGCCCTGAGCCCGGTGAGCCCGGTACGCTCACCGCCGTGCCACACGCTGATCAGTCCCAAACCACCCAGAAGGGCGTTCCCGTGACGTATCCGGGACCGCCGCGGCCGGTCCAGGTCTCCGCGACGCCGCTCGCCAGGATCGCCGATCAGCTGGGCGTCGCCGCCCCGGGCACGGGGGAGGTCAGCGGCATCACGCACGACTCCCGCGCGGTCCGCCCCGGCGACATCTACGCCGCTCTGCCCGGCGCCCGGCTGCACGGCGCCGACTTCGTCGCCCAGGCCGCCGACCTCGGCGCCGCCGCGATCCTCACCGACCCGACGGGCGCCGAACGCGCGGCCGTCACGGGCCTGCCGGTCCTGGTCGTCGACGAACCGCGCGGCTCCATGGGGGAGCTCGCGGCCACGGTGTACGGCCATCCGGGGCGCGATCTGCTGCAGATCGGCATCACCGGTACGTCCGGCAAGACCACGACGGCCTACCTCGTCGAGGGCGGCCTCAAGGGCGTCAAGTCGACCGGCCTCATCGGCACGGTCGAGATGCGCATCGGCGACGAGCGGATCAAGTCCGAACGTACGACCCCCGAGGCGACCGACCTGCAGGCGCTGTTCGCGGTGATGCGCGAGCGCGGCGTCGAGGCCGTCGCCATGGAGGTCTCAAGCCACGCCCTCGTGCTCGGCCGGGTGGACGGCTGCGTCTTCGACGTCGCCGTCTTCAACAACCTCAGCCCGGAGCACATGGAGTTCCACTCCGACATGGAGGACTACTTCCAGGCCAAGGCGCAGCTGTTCACCAAACAGCGCTCCAGGGTCGGAGTGGTCAACTTCGACGACGAGTACGGGCGTCGGCTCATCGACGAGTCCGAGGTCCCCGTCACCACGTTCTCCGCCGAGGGCCACCCCGACGCCGACTGGCGCGCGGAAGGCGTCGAGGTCACGCCGTTCGACTCCACGTTCGTCGTGGTCGGCCCGCAGGGGGAGCGGATCACCGCGAAGTCCCCGCTTGCCGGGCCGTTCAACGTCGCCAACACGCTCTCCGCGATCGTCTCGCTGGCCGTCGCGGGGATCGACCCGCAGCAGGCCGCCGACGGCGTCGCGGCGGTGCCGGGCGTCCCCGGCCGCCTGGAGCGCATCGACGCGGGCCAGGCCTACCTCGCGGTCGTCGACTACGCCCACAAGACGGACGCCGTCGAATCGGTCCTACGCGCCCTGCGCAAGGTCACCGAGAACAAGCTGCACATCGTCCTCGGCTGCGGTGGCGACCGGGACAAGACCAAGCGGATGCCGATGGGCGCCGCGGCGGCCAGGCTCGCCGACACCGCCGTACTGACCGCCGACAACCCCCGGGGCGAGGACCCCCTCGCGATCCTCGCCACGATGCTCGCCGGCGCCGCCGATGTGCCGGCCCACGAGCGCGGCGAGGTCGCCGTCTTCGAGGACCGCGCCGCCGCCATCCGCGCGGCCGTCGCCCGGGCCGAACCGGGTGACACGGTGCTCGTCGCGGGCAAGGGCCACGAGCAGGGACAGGACATCGCCGGGGTGGTGCGTCCCTTCGACGACCGCCAGGTACTTCGCGAAGCTATCCAGCAAACCCAGGGATGAATCTGTGATCGCCCTCTCCCTCGCCGAGATCGCCGCTGTCGTCGGCGGGCAGACGTACGACATACCGGATCCGTCCGTCCAGGTCACAGGACCGGTCGTCAGGGACTCCCGTGAAGTGGAGCCAGGCAGCCTCTTCGTCGCCTTCGTCGGCGAGCGCGTCGACGGCCACGACTACGCGTCCGCGGTGGTCGAAGCGGGCGCAGCCGCCGTCCTGGCCTCGCGCCCGGTCGGCGTACCAGCCATCGTCGTCGACGACGTGCAGGCGGCGCTCGGCGCCCTTGCGCGGCACGTCGTGGAGCGGCTCGGCGCGACGCTCGTGGCGCTCACAGGATCCGTCGGCAAGACCAGCTCCAAGGACCTGCTCGCCCAGGTCCTGCGGAGCAAGGCGCCCACGGTCTTCACGCCGGGCTCGCTCAACAACGAGATCGGCCTGCCGCTGACCGCCCTCAGCGCCACCGACGAGACGCGGTTCCTCGTCCTGGAGATGGGCGCGCGCAATATCGGCCACATCCGCTACCTCACCGGCCTCACCCCGCCGAAGATCGGCCTCGTGCTCAACGTAGGAACCGCCCACATCGGCGAGTTCGGCGGACGCGAGCAGATCGCAGAGGCGAAGGGTGAACTCGTCGAGGGCCTCCCCGCCGACGGCACCGCCGTCCTCAACGCCGACGACCCGCTCGTCCGCGCCATGGCTTCGCGCACGAAGGCGCGCGTCCTGCTCTTCGGAGAGGCCGCCGACGCCGACGTCCGTGCCGAGAATGTCCGGCTCACGGAGATCGGACAGCCTGCCTTTACGCTGCACACACCCTCCGGGTGCAGCGACGTGACCTTGCGGCTGTACGGTGAGCACCACGTGTCGAACGCGCTTGCCGCGGCCGCCGTCGCCCATGAGCTGGGCATGTCCGCAGACGAGATCGCCCGCGCGCTCTCCGAGGCGGGCACGCTGTCCCGCTGGCGGATGGAGGTCACCGAGCGCCCGGACGGCGTGACGGTCGTCAACGACGCCTACAACGCGAACCCCGAGTCCATGCGAGCCGCCCTGCGCGCGCTCGTGGCCATGGGCAAGGGACGTCGTACGTGGGCGGTGCTCGGTCACATGGCCGAGCTCGGTGACGAGGGGCTCGCCGAACACGACGCGGTCGGACGGCTCGCTGTCCGGCTGAACGTGAGCAAGCTCGTGGCAGTCGGGGGCAGGGAAGCGTCCTGGCTCCAACTGGGCGCATACAACGAGGGTTCGTGGGGTGAGGAGTCGGTGCACGTGTCCGACGCACAGGCGGCGATCGACCTGCTGCGCAGCGAGCTGCGCCCGGGAGACGTCGTGCTGGTGAAGGCTTCCAGATCGGTCGGTCTCGAGCGGGTCGCCACGGCGCTGCTCGATGACTCCGCGTCGTCCGAGGGGCAGGTCGCCGGCCGATGAGGCAGATCCTCTTCGCGGGTGTGATCGGGCTCTTCCTGACCCTGGTCGGAACCCCGCTCCTTATCAAGTTCCTTGCCCGCAAGGGCTATGGGCAGTTCATCCGGGACGACGGCCCGCGCGAGCACCACAGCAAGCGCGGTACGCCGACCATGGGTGGCATCGCCTTCATCCTCGCCACGCTCATCGCGTACTTCCTCACGAAGATCATCACGGGCACGGAGACCACGCTCTCCGGCCTCCTGGTGCTCTTCCTGATGGCGGGCATGGGCCTCGTCGGCTTCCTCGACGACTACATCAAGATCGTCAAGCAGCGCTCGCTCGGCCTGCGCGCCAAGGCGAAGATGGCAGGACAGCTCATCGTCGGCATCGGCTTCGCCGTGCTCGCGCTGAACTGGCCGGACAGCCGCAACCAGACCCCGGCCTCCACCAAGCTGTCGTTCGTCACGGACTTCGGCTGGTCGATCGGCCCGGTGCTCTTCGTGGTCTGGGCGCTGTTCATGATCCTCGCGATGTCGAACGGCGTGAACCTCACCGACGGCCTCGACGGCCTGGCCACCGGCGCGTCCGTGATGGTCTTCGGCGCGTACACCTTCATCGGTGTCTGGCAGTACCAGGAGTCCTGCGCCAACGCCGTCACGCTCACCAACCCACAGGCGTGTTTCGAGGTCAGAGACCCACTCGACCTAGCCGTCGTGGCCTCCGCGCTGATGGGCGCCTGCTTCGGCTTCCTGTGGTGGAACACCTCGCCCGCCAAGATCTTCATGGGTGACACCGGCTCGCTCGCCCTCGGCGGCGCCCTCGCCGGACTCGCGATCTGCTCCCGCACGGAGCTGCTCATCGCGCTCCTCGGCGGCCTGTTCGTCCTGATCACCATGTCCGTCGTGATCCAGGTCGGCTCCTTCAAGATGACCGGCAAGCGGGTCTTCAAGATGGCGCCACTGCAGCACCACTTCGAACTCAAGGGGTGGTCCGAAGTCCTTGTGGTGGTCCGCTTCTGGATCATCCAGGGCATGTGCGTGATCGTCGGACTCGGCCTCTTCTACGCGGGATGGGCAGCCAAGAAGTGACCAGCTGGCAGGGGAAGAACGTCACCGTCGCCGGGCTCGGCGTCTCGGGCATCCCGGCGGCCCGCGTGCTGCACGGCCTGGGCGCCGTCGTCACGGTCGTCAACGACGGCGACGACGAGCGCTCCCGTACGCAGGCCGATGAGCTGACGGCCGAGGGCATCACCGTCCGCCTCGGCGACGGGGCCACCCTGCCCGAAGGCACCGAACTCATCGTCACCACGCCCGGCTGGCAGCCGGACAAGCCGCTCTTCGCGGCGGCCGAAGCGGCGGGCGTGCCGGTGTGGGGCGACGTCGAGCTGGCCTGGCGCCTGCGCGGCCCCGATGCCGCGCCCTGGCTCGCGGTCACCGGCACGAACGGCAAGACGACGACCGTCCGGATGCTGGCCTCGATGCTGGAGGCGGCGGGCTTGCGGACCGCAGCCGTCGGCAACATCGGGGTCTCGCTGCTCGACGTCGTCACCGGCGACGAGCCGTACGACGTCCTGGCCGTCGAGCTCTCCAGCTACCAGCTGCACTGGGCGCCCTCGCTGCGCGCCCACTCCGCGACCGTCCTGAACCTCGCGCCCGACCACCTGGACTGGCACGGCTCCATGGAGGCGTACGCCGCCGACAAGGGCCGCGTCTACGAAGGCAATCAGGTCGCCTGCGTCTACAACGCCGACGCCACCGACAAGCCTTCCACGGAGGACCTGGTCCGCGGCGCCGACGTCGAAGAGGGCTGCCGCGCCATCGGTTTCACGCTGAACGCGCCCGCGCCCTCGCAACTGGGCGTCGTGGACGGCATCCTGGTCGACCGTGCCTTCGTGCCGGACCGCCAGAAGCAGGCGCAGGAGCTCGCCGAGATCTCCGACGTACAGCCGCCCGCGCCGCACAACATCGCCAACGCCCTGGCCGCGGCCGCTCTCGCGCGCGCCTACGGCGTGCCGGCCACGGCCGTACGCGACGGTCTGCGCGCCTTCCGTCCCGACGCCCACCGCATCGAGCACGTCGCCGACGTGGCCGATGTGGCGTACGTCGACGACTCCAAGGCCACCAACACCCACGCCGCGGAAGCCTCGTTGGCGGCGTACGAATCGATCGTCTGGATCGCGGGCGGGCTCGCCAAGGGAGCCACCTTCGACGAACTGGTCACCAAGTCGGCGAAGCGGCTGAGGGGTGTCGTCCTGATCGGCGCCGACCGCGCGCTGATCCGCGAAGCCCTGGCGCGACACGCGCCCGAGGTCCCGGTCGTCGACCTCGACCGGACCGACACTGGGGCGATGTCCGAGGCGGTACGACAGGCGGCACGGCTCGCCGAGCCGGGGGACACCGTACTGATGGCTCCGGCCTGTGCGTCGATGGACATGTTCACCAACTACAACAAGCGTGGTGACGCGTTCGCGGACGCGGTCCGCGAACTCGGCGGGAGCGCCTGACGCGGACCCCGGTGGTCCGGGGGCGCCCGGCACCCTTAGGAGGGCACGTGGCAGCGTCGTGGTGGCCGGTCGGGGGTCTTGATGGCAGGCAGTAGCGGGCGCGCGCCCACGCGCCTCGCCAAGAGGCCCGCGCCGGTCCGTCCCGCGGGCGCACCCCGCCCGCCGCGGGAGAACGCGGTACGGCGGTCCTACACCCGTGCCAAGCGGGCCTGGGACCGGCCGCTGACCGCGTACTACCTCATCTTCGGCAGCAGCCTGCTGATCACCGTGCTCGGCCTGGTGATGGTCTACTCGGCGTCGATGATCCAGGCGCTGCAGCTGGACCTGCCCGCCGCGTACTTCTTCCAGAAGCAGTTCGTCGCCGCCGTACTCGGCTCGATCCTGCTGCTCGTGGCCATGCGCATGCCCATCAAGCTGCACCGGGCGCTCGCCTATCCCATCCTCGCGGTGACCGTCTTCCTGATGGTGCTCGTGCAGGTCCCCGGGATAGGGCGCAGCGTCAACGGAAACCAGAACTGGATCTATCTGGGCGGCCCGTTCCAGCTCCAGCCCAGTGAGTTCGCCAAGCTCGCCCTCGTCCTGTGGGGCGCGGACCTGCTCGCCCGCAAACAGGACAAGCGCCTGCTCACCCAGTGGAAGCACATGCTGGTGCCGCTCGTCCCGGTCGCCTTCATGCTGCTCGGACTGATCATGCTCGGCGGCGACATGGGCACGGCGATCATCCTCACGGCGATCCTTTTCGGCCTGCTCTGGCTCGCTGGGGCGCCGACGCGGCTCTTCGCGGGCGTGCTCTCGGTGGCGGCCCTGCTCGGTGTGATCCTCATCAAGACCAGCCCCAACCGCATGGCGAGGCTCGCCTGCATCGGCGCCACGGATCCAGGACCCGGCGACCAGTGCTGGCAGGCCGTGCACGGAATCTATGCCCTTGCCTCCGGCGGATTCTTCGGTTCCGGCCTCGGCGCGAGTGTGGAAAAATGGGGTCAACTGCCGGAACCGCACACCGACTTCATCTTCGCCATCACGGGGGAGGAACTCGGCCTGGCAGGGACACTGTCGGTGCTCGCCCTGTTCGCGGCTCTAGGCTATGCGGGTATCCGCGTGGCCGGACGCACGGAGGACCCCTTCGTGAGGTATGCCGCGGGAGGCGTGACCACCTGGATCACGGCGCAGGCCGTGATCAACGTCGGTGCGGTGCTCGGTCTGCTGCCGATCGCCGGTGTCCCGCTCCCGCTGTTCTCCTACGGGGGCTCAGCCCTGCTGCCGACCATGTTCGCCATCGGACTCCTCATCGCCTTCGCGCGGGAGGACCCGGCGGCAAAGGCGGCCCTGGCCATGCGGCAACCTCGGGTGAGATGGAACACGATGAGACGGCGCGTCAAGGCGCGTTCGTCCGGAGAGCGGTGAATTTCGGTGCATGTCGTACTCGCCGGTGGGGGGACCGCCGGCCACATCGAGCCCGCGCTCGCCCTCGCGGACGCCCTGCGGAGGCAGGACCCGACCGTGGGCATCACGGCCCTGGGCACGGAGCGTGGACTCGAGACCCGACTCGTACCCGAGCGGGGCTACGAACTCGCGCTGATCCCTGCCGTACCGCTGCCGCGCAAGCCCACCCCTGAGCTGATCACCGTCCCGGGACGGCTGCGCGGCACGATCAAGGCGGCGGAGCAGATCCTGGAGCGTACGAAGGCGGACTGCGTGGTCGGCTTCGGCGGCTATGTCGCGCTGCCGGGGTACCTCGCGGCCAAGCGGACCGGGACGCCGATCGTCGTGCACGAGGCCAACGCGCGTCCCGGCCTCGCCAACAAGATCGGTTCGCGGTACGCGCATGGGGTGGCCGTCGCCACCCCCGACAGCAAGCTGCGCAACTCCCGCTACATCGGCATCCCGCTGCGCCACACCATCGCCACGCTGGACCGGGCCCGGGTCCGCCCGGAGGCGCGCGCCGCCTTCGGCCTCGACCCGAACCTGCCGACGCTCCTGGTGTCCGGTGGTTCGCAGGGCGCACGGCGGCTCAACGAGGTCGTCCAGCAGGTCGCTCCGGTCCTGCAGCGCGCCGGGATCCAGATCCTGCACGCGGTCGGCCCGAAGAACGAAATGCCGTACGTCGAGAACATGCCCGGTATGCCGCCCTACATCCCGGTACCGTACGTGGACCGGATGGACCTCGCGTACGCCGCGGCGGACATGATGCTCTGCCGCGCGGGCGCGATGACCGTCGCCGAACTCTCCGCCGTCGGGCTCCCGGCCGCCTACGTCCCGCTGCCCATCGGCAACGGCGAACAGCGGCTGAACGCCCAGCCGGTGGTCAAGGCGGGCGGCGGACTCCTCGTGGACGACGCCGAACTGACGCCCGAGTGGGTGCAGGGCAACGTACTCCCGGTGCTCGCCGATCCGCACCGGCTGTACGAGATGTCCCGCGCCGCATCGGAGTTCGGCCGCAGGGATGCCGACGACCTCCTCGTCGGCATGGTGTACGAGGCGATCGCGTCGCGCCGCAACGGATGAGACGGCACTAGAAGCACAAGAAGGCAGGGGACCGTGGCCGGACCGACCACCGCCGAACGGCAGAAGCTTGGCTCCGGCCCGCCCCGCCCGCCGCGCTCCCGCCCGCGGATGCCTCGGCCGCGCACCCTGATCCTCGCGCTGATCGCGCTCGTGCTGCTCGGCGCGGGCGGGGTCTGGCTGCTCTACGGCTCGGAATATCTGCGGGTGGAGCGCGTGACGACTTCCGGAACACGGATTCTGACGCCCGACGAGGTGCGCGAGGCCGCCGCTGCCCCGGTCGGGGCGCCGCTGATCTCGGTCGACATCGACGCCCTTGAGGACCGGCTGCGGAAGAAACTTCCGCGTATCGACTCGGTCGACGTCGTCCGTTCCTGGCCGCACGGAATCGGTCTGAAAGTGACCGAACGCAAGCCGGTTCTCCTTATCGAAAAGGGCGGAAAGTTCGTCGAAGTGGACGCCAAGGGCGTGCGATTCGCCACGGTCGGGCACGCGCCGAAGGGCGTTCCGCTCCTGGAATTGAGGCCGGATCAGGAGAACGCGGCGGCGAGTCTGCGCCGCTTCGACTCCCACCGTTTGCGGCGCGAGTCGGTACAGGTCGCGGGCGCGCTGCCCGCGGCCGTGGCCCGCGACACCCGGGCCGTCAAGGTCCGTTCGTACGACTCGATCTCGCTGGAGTTGAGCGGCGGACGCACCGTAGCGTGGGGAAGCAGCGAGAAGGGTCGAACGAAGGCAAGCACACTCACCGCCCTGATGAAAGCCGCCCCCAAGGCGCGGCACTTCGATGTGAGTGTCCCCACCGCGCCTGCGTCATCGGCGAGTTGACGCATATCGTCGCAGGCCAGCACCCTGGTTCGGCAGCGCTACGGCTGATCACATAGGGTGAAAAGAAAAACGGGAGGTTCGGCGTGTTCGTTGAACGTGCGCCACTTGTCGACTTAGTGTCCTGTTCGGAAGAGTCCAAGGAACAGACACACTGGTAACCCTAAACTTCAGCGTTAGGGTTCGGGTCGGCGTTCGGACCGTCCCATTCGGCATCAGTCGTCGCGGCGCGATCCCGCGAGGCGGCGACACGTAACTCGAGGCGAGAGGCCTTCGACGTGGCAGCACCGCAGAACTACCTCGCAGTCATCAAAGTCATCGGTGTCGGCGGCGGTGGTGTCAATGCCATCAACCGGATGATCGAGGTCGGTCTCAAGGGCGTCGAGTTCATCGCCATCAACACCGACGCGCAAGCCCTGTTGATGAGCGACGCCGACGTCAAGCTCGACGTCGGCCGTGAACTCACCCGCGGCCTCGGCGCCGGAGCCAACCCGGCAGTCGGCCGTAAGGCGGCAGAGGACCACCGCGAGGAGATCGAGGAGGTCCTCAAGGGGGCCGACATGGTCTTCGTCACCGCCGGCGAAGGCGGTGGCACCGGCACGGGCGGCGCACCTGTCGTCGCCAACATCGCTCGCTCCCTGGGCGCCCTGACCATCGGCGTCGTCACCCGGCCGTTCACCTTCGAGGGCCGTCGTCGCGCCAATCAGGCCGAGGACGGGATCGCGGAGCTGCGCGAAGAGGTCGACACCCTCATCGTCATCCCCAACGACCGGCTCCTGTCCATCTCGGACCGGCAGGTCAGCGTTCTGGACGCCTTCAAGTCGGCGGACCAGGTCCTGCTCTCCGGTGTCCAGGGCATCACCGACCTCATCACGACCCCGGGTCTGATCAACCTCGACTTCGCCGACGTCAAGTCGGTCATGTCCGAGGCTGGTTCGGCCCTGATGGGCATCGGTTCGGCGCGCGGCGACGACCGCGCGGTGGCCGCCGCCGAGATGGCGATCTCCTCGCCACTCCTGGAGGCGTCCATCGACGGAGCGCGGGGAGTCCTGCTCTCCATCTCCGGCGGATCGGACCTCGGCCTCTTCGAGATCAACGAAGCGGCCCAACTGGTCAGCGAGGCGGCCCACCCCGAGGCCAACATCATCTTCGGCGCCGTCATCGACGACGCCCTGGGCGACGAGGTCCGGGTCACCGTCATCGCGGCGGGCTTCGACGGGGGACAGCCTCCGTCCAAGCGGGACACCGTCCTCAACGCGTCGTCGGGCAGCAAGCAGCGTGACGAGCAGCCGGCGGCCACGAGCCGTCCGGCCGAGTCCCGTTCGCCCTACGGCGGTCTCGGCAGCGTCACGTCGCACGACGAGCCGTCGGCTCCGGAGCCCGTCGAGACGAGCCCGGTCAACGAAGCCCCGTCCGCGCCCGTGGCCCCGCCGCAGGTGCCGCCGGCCCGTCCGTACCAGGACAGCCAGGCCGAAGAGCTGGACGTGCCGGACTTCCTGAAGTGATAAGTCAGCACAGCACTGTGAGCGGCGCGCACTTCGCCTTCACCGACAGGTGGGGCGGGGTGAGCGCCGTTCCGTACGAAGAGCTCAATCTCGGCGGCGCGGTCGGCGACGACCCGCAGGCCGTGCGGACGAACCGTGGTCTTGCCGCCACGTCGCTGGGCATCGACCCGGAGCGGGTCGTCTGGATGAACCAGGTCCACGGCCCCGACGCCGTCGTGGTCGACGGGCCCTGGGGTTCCGAGGCCGAGATCCCGGCGGTCGACGCCGTGGTGACCGCCCGCCGGGGCCTGGCCCTGGCGGTCCTCACCGCGGACTGCACGCCCGTCCTGCTCGCCGATCCGGTCGCCAAGGTGGCCGCGGCGGCGCACGCGGGGCGGCCCGGCATGCTGGCGGGAGTCGTTCCCGCGGCCGTCGAGGCGATGGTGAAGCTGGGCGCCGACCCGGCCCGCGTCATCGCCCGCACCGGACCCGCCGTCTGCGGCCGGTGCTACGAAGTGCCGGAGGCGATGCGCGCCGATGCCGCCGCGATCGAGCCGGCGGCGTACGCCGAGACGAGCTGGGGCACTCCGGCGGTCGACGTGACCGCGGGGGTGCACGCCCAGCTGGAGCGGCTCGGGGTGCGCGACCGGGAGCAGTCGCCGGTGTGCACCCTGGAATCCGGTGACCACTTCTCGTACCGCCGCGACCGGACCACCGGGCGTCTCGCGGGCTATGTCTGGCTGGACTGATAGGGCATGACGGACCGTAAGTCTCAACTCGCCGCAAATCTGGCGGAGGTCGAAGAGCGCATCGCCGCGGCGTGCGCGGCGGCCGGGCGCAAGCGGGAGGAGGTGACCCTGATCGTGGTCACCAAGACCTACCCCGCGAGCGATGTGCGGATTCTCTCGGAGCTCGGCGTACGTCACGTCGCCGAGAACCGCGACCAGGACGCGGCCCCGAAGGCCGCCGACTGCTCGGACCTTCCCCTTACTTGGCACTTTGTCGGTCAATTGCAGACCAACAAGGTCCGTTCTGTGGTCAGTTATGCCGATGTGGTGCAGTCCGTGGACCGCCCCAAGCTCGTTACCGCCCTGTCGACGGGCGCGGTGCGTGCGGAGCGGGAGCTCGGCTGTCTGATCCAGGTCGCCCTCGACGCCGAGGAGAACGGGCGGGGCGAGCGCGGGGGCCTCGGCCCCGGTGGAATCGAAGAGTTGGCCGGACTCGTGGCAGAGGCTCCGGGGCTGCGGCTCGACGGTCTGATGACCGTGGCGCCGCTCACCGGTCCGTACGCGGGGCGGCAACAGGCGGCATTCGAGCGGCTGATGGAATTCTCAACCCTTATGCGCGCGGCTCATCCGGCTGCGAACATGGTGTCGGCAGGGATGAGTGCGGACCTCGAGCAGGCCGTGGCGGCCGGAGCGACACATGTGCGCGTCGGTACGGCGGTACTCGGAGTCCGACCCGGGCTCGGGTAACGTCGCCAAGAAGTCGGACCACAGCAGAAAATATGGTCATTCTCGCTGTTGGGCGGGGAGACCTAGTGGATCGCGGGCAGTTGGTGACGACAGCCGATCCACCACAGAGCGGAGGACTCAGAGCATGGCCGGCGCGATGCGCAAGATGGCGGTCTACCTCGGCCTCGTGGAGGACGACGGGTACGACGGTCCGGGGTTCGACCCCGATGACGAGTTCGAACCCGAGCCGGAGCCCGAGCGGGACCGCCGGCGGCATGAGCCGCCCCACCAGTCGCACCAATCCCGTCAGGCGCACGCGTCTGAAAGGGACGAATCGGTACGAGTGGTGCAGCCACCCGCACAGCGTGAGCCGGTCGCCCATTCCGCTTCGCTAGCCGCGGAATCCGGACGTCCGGCACGAATCGCCCCCGTGGCATCCATCACACCTGAACGCCAGAGCCTGGAGAAGAACGCACCGGTGATCATGCCCAAGGTCGTGTCCGAGCGGGAGCCCTACCGCATCACCACGCTGCACCCGCGGACGTACAACGAGGCCCGTACCATCGGGGAACACTTCCGTGAGGGCACCCCGGTGATCATGAATCTGACCGAGATGGACGACACCGATGCGAAGCGACTTGTCGACTTTGCCGCCGGTCTGGTGTTCGGTCTTCATGGCAGCATTGAGCGAGTGACGCAGAAGGTGTTCCTGTTGTCGCCTGCTAACGTCGATGTAACGGCGGAGGACAAGGCTCGCATCGCAGAGGGCGGGTTCTTCAACCAGAGCTGAGACGTAAGTGACGCAGTAACGCAGAACCGGCAAACGCAGCACGAGTAACAGGGGAGAGGGAACCGCGAACATGAGCGTGGTCTTGCAGGTGCTTTACATCGCGCTGATGTGCTTCCTCATCGTGCTGATCTTCCGGTTGGTCATGGACTACGTCTTCCAGTTCGCCCGCTCATGGCAACCCGGCAAGGCGATGGTGGTCGTTCTGGAGGCCACCTACACTGTCACTGATCCACCGCTCAAGCTTCTGCGGCGGTTCATTCCGCCGCTGCGTCTCGGGGGCGTGGCACTTGACCTGTCCTTCTTCGTATTGATGATCATCGTCTACATCCTGATCACCGTCGTGAACAATCTCGCGAGGTGACTGTGGACGATACGGTCTTGCCGACTGCCGATGACTACGTTGAGGTGAAGAGATGCCGTTGACCCCCGAGGACGTGCGGAACAAGCAGTTCACGACCGTCCGCCTCCGAGAAGGCTATGACGAGGACGAGGTCGATGCCTTCCTCGATGAGGTCGAAGCCGAACTGACTCGCTTGCTCCGCGAGAACGAGGACTTGCGCGCCAAACTGGCCGCTGCCACCCGCGCCGCCGCGCAGAACCAGCAGCAGGGCGGGATGCGCAAGCCTCCGGAACCCCAGGACCAGCGCGGTCCGGGTGCCCCGGTGCCCGCCGCAATATCAGGACCGCAGCCGGTGCCGCCGCAGCAGCAGCACCCGCAGCACCAGCAGCAGATGGGCGGCCCGCCGCAGCTGCCCGGTGGCGCGCCGCAGCTGCCCGCAGGCCCCAGTGGGCACGGCCCGCAGCAGGGTGGTCCGCAGGGTCCCGGCCCGATGGGTCAGGGTGGCCCGATGGGCGGCCCCATGGGTGGTCCCATGGGCGGCCACGGTCCGCAGATGCCCCAGCCCGGTCAGGGCCCCGGCGGCGACAGCGCCGCTCGCGTGCTCTCCCTTGCTCAGCAGACCGCTGACCAGGCGATCGCGGAGGCCCGTTCCGAGGCCAACAAGATCGTGGGCGAGGCGCGTTCGCGTGCCGAGGGCCTCGAGCGTGACGCCCGTGCCAAGGCCGACGCCCTGGAGCGGGACGCGCAGGAGAAGCACCGCGTAGCGATGGGCTCCCTGGAGTCCGCCCGCGCCACGCTGGAGCGCAAGGTCGAGGACCTGCGCGGCTTCGAGCGCGAGTACCGCACGCGTCTGAAGTCCTACCTGGAGTCGCAGCTCCGTCAGCTGGAGACCCAGGCCGACGACTCGCTGGCCCCGCCGCGGACCCCGGCGACGGCTTCCCTTCCGCCGTCCCCGGCGCCTTCCATGGCACCGGCCGGCGCGGGCGCCCCGTCGTACGGCGGGCAGCAGTCGATGGGCGGCAACCAGCCCACCGCCGGTCCGTCCTACGGCGGCCAGCAGCAGATGTCCCCGGCGATGACCCAGCCGATGGCGCCGGTGCGGCCGCAGGCCCCGCAGCCCATGCAGCAGGCCCCGTCGCCGATGCGTGGCTTCCTCATCGACGAGGACGACAACTGACGGCCGTTTCCACGCCTTAGGCGTCGGCAGCGTTCAGGGCGAGGCCCCCAGATCTTCTGGGGGCCTCGCCCTTTTGCGTGCCCGCTCGCCGGAGAGTGCAGAAACGTTCATCTGTGCGTGGGCACGCAACGCCGAAGGCCCGGCCCCGCCAAGATCTTTGGCGGGACCGGGCCTTCGTGGCCTCCGTATTGCCCCGGGGGCTACGCCTTGCGGAGGCGGAACGTCAGGGACAGCGACTCGTCCGTGAACGTCTGGCCGTACGTGTCGTCGGCCTCGCCCTGGCCGAAGTCCGTGGCGAGGACCTCGTCCGCGATGAGGTCGGCGTGGTCGGACAGGGCCGTGATCACGGCCGGGTCCGTGGAGGTCCAGCGCAGGGCGATCCGGTCCGCGACGTCCAGGCCGCTGTTCTTGCGGGCCTCCTGGATCAGGCGGATCGCGTCACGGGCCAGGCCCGCCCGGCGCAGCTCCTCCGTGATCTCCAGGTCCAGGGCGACCGTGGCACCGGAGTCGGAAGCCACCGACCACCCCTCGCGCGGGGTCTCCGTGATGATGACCTCATCCGGGGCCAGCGTCACCTTCTCGCCGTCGACCTCGACCGACGCCGTGCCCTCGCGCAGGGCCAGGGACAGCGCGGCGGCGTCCGCGTCGGCGACGGCCTTGGCGACCGCCTGTACGCCCTTGCCGAACCGCTTGCCCAGGGCACGGAAGTTGGCCTTCGCCGTCGTGTCGACCAGTGAGCCGCCGACCTCGGAGAGCGACGCGAGCGAGGAGACGTTGAGCTCCTCGGTGATCTGGGCGTGCAGCTCCGGGTTGAGCGAGTCGAAGCCCGTGGCCGCGATCAGGGCGCGGGAGAGCGGCTGGCGGGTCTTGACGCCCGACTCCGCGCGCGTGGCGCGGCCCAGCTCCACCAGGCGCCGTACGAGGACCATCTGCCGCGACAGGTCCGGGTCGATCGCCGACAGGTCGGCCTCGGGCCAGGACGTCAGGTGGACCGACTCCGGGACGTCGGGGGTGACCGGCACGACCAGGTCCTGCCAGACGCGCTCCGCGATGAACGGCGTCAGCGGGGCCATGAGGCGGGTGACCGTCTCCAGGACCTCGTGCAGGGTGCGAAGCGCCGCCTTGTCGCCCTGCCAGAAGCGGCGCCGGGAGCGGCGTACGTACCAGTTGGAGAGGTTGTCGACGAACGTGGAAAGGAGCTTGCCCGCGCGCTGGGTGTCGTAGCCCTCCAGGGCCTGGGTGACCTGGTCGGTGAGCGCGTGCAGCTCGCTGAGCAGCCAGCGGTCCAGGAGCGGGCGCTCTGCGGGCGCCGGGTCGGCGTCGCTCGGGGCCCACTTCGACGTACGGGCGTACAGGGCCTGGAAGGCCACCGTGTTCCAGTACGTGAGGAGCGTCTTGCGGACGACCTCCTGGATGGTGCCGTGGCCCACGCGGCGTGCCGCCCACGGGGAGCCGCCCGCCGCCATGAACCAGCGCACCGCGTCGGCGCCGTGCTGGTCCATCAGCGGGATCGGATCCAGGGTGTTGCCCAGGTGCTTGGACATCTTGCGGCCGTCCTCGGCGAGGATGTGGCCGAGGCAGACCACGTTCTCGTAGGACGACTTGTCGAAGACGAGCGTGCCCACCGCCATCAGCGTGTAGAACCAGCCGCGCGTCTGGTCGATGGCCTCCGAGATGAACTGCGCCGGGTACCGGCTCTCGAAGAGCTCCTTGTTCTTGTGCGGGTATCCCCACTGCGCGAACGGCATCGAACCGGAGTCGTACCAGGCGTCGATGACCTCCGGGACGCGCGTCGCGGTCTCCTGGCAGGTCGGGCAGGGGAAGGTGACCGCGTCGATGTACGGGCGGTGCGGGTCGAGCTCCGACTGGTCGGTGCCCGTCAGGTCGGACAGCTCGGCGCGCGAGCCCACGCACGTCAAGTGGCCTTCCTCGCAGCGCCAGATGGGCAGCGGGGTGCCCCAGTAGCGGTTGCGGGACAGCGCCCAGTCGACGTTGTTGGTCAGCCAGTCGCCGAAGCGGCCGTGCTTGACCGAGTCGGGGAACCAGTTGGTCTTCTCGTTCTCCTGGAGGAGGCGGTCCTTGATGGCCGTCGTGCGGATGTACCAGGACGGCTGCGCGTAGTAGAGGAGCGCCGTGTGGCAGCGCCAGCAGTGCGGATAGCTGTGCTCGTACGGGATGTGCTTGAAGAGCAGACCGCGGTCCTGAAGGTCCTCGGTGAGCTTTTCGTCGGCCTTCTTGAAGAAGACACCGCCTACGAGCGGGACGTCCTCCTCGAAGGTTCCGTCGGGACGCACCGGATTCACGACCGGGAGGCCGTACGCGCGGCAGACCTTGAGGTCGTCCTCACCGAAGGCGGGGGACTGGTGGACCAGACCGGTGCCGTCCTCGGTGGTCACGTAGTCGGCGTTGACCACGTAGTGCGCGGGTGCCGGGAACTCCACGAGGTCGAAGGGGCGTTGGTAGTTCCAACGCTCCATCTCGGCCCCGGTGAAGGTCTGGCCGGTGGTCTCCCAGCCCTCGCCGAGAGCCTTCTCGACGAGCGGCTCGGCGACCACGAGCTGCTCTTCGCCGTTCGTCGCGACGACGTACGTGACGTCAGGGTGCGCGGCGACCGCGGTGTTGGAGACGAGGGTCCACGGAGTGGTCGTCCACACCAGGAGGGCCGCCTCGCCCGCCAGCGGGCCGCCGGTGAGCGGGAAGCGGACGAAGACGGAGGGGTCGACGACCGTCTCGTAGCCCTGTGCCAGCTCGTGGTCGGAGAGGCCGGTGCCGCAGCGCGGGCACCAAGGGGCGACGCGGTGGTCCTGGACGAGGAGGTCCTTGTTGAAGATCTCCTTCAGGGACCACCAGACGGAGTCGACGTACTCGGGGTTCATGGTGCGGTACGCGTCATCGAGGTCGACCCAGTAGCCCATGCGGGTCGTGAGGTCGGCGAAGGCGTCGGTGTGCCGGGTCACGGACTCGCGGCACTTGGCGTTGAACTCGGCGATGCCGTACGCCTCGATGTCCTTCTTGCCGTTGAACCCGAGTTCCTTCTCGACCGCGAGCTCGACCGGCAGGCCGTGGCAGTCCCAGCCGGCCTTGCGGGCGACGTGGTAGCCCCGCATGGTGCGGAAGCGCGGGAAGACGTCCTTGAAGACGCGGGCCTCGATGTGGTGGGCGCCCGGCATGCCGTTGGCGGTGGGCGGGCCCTCGTAGAACACCCACTCGGGGCGACCCTCGGACTGTTCCAGGCTCTTGGCGAAGATCTTCTGCTCGCGCCAGAAGTCGAGCACGGCGTGCTCAAGGGCGGGCAGGTCGACCTGGGCGGGCACCTGGCGGTACTGCGGCTGCGTGTTCAACGCGCTTCCTCCGGCGGACGATTCCGTTCCGTCGGAGGGACGAGAGCCGCTTGTGCGCTCCCGCGGTACCACCCTCCTTGGCCCTCCGTGCGCGTGTGGCGCACGGGAAAGCCCCCTCATTGGGGTCGCGATGCCAGGTCTACTGGCCTGCGGCGGGCCTGAGGGCCCACTACAGGTGGTTCTTCCGGCGGCTCCGGGGTGATCTTCGCGTCGCGCCTGCCCCCGGGCTCACACCGTCCCCGGGTCGCTCATGGCCGCGTACGCCGCTACTCGTCCCCATCCACGCTTCTCGCTCCGCCCAGTGTACGGGGCCGGGCAGAGCGGGGCCGACCGGTTATTCGGGCGGTCTCGTCAGGCGTGCTGGGGGATCTCGTCCCGGAGGGACTCGCGGACCATCTTCCGCAGCTCCGGGCTGTCGGAGTGCCCGTGGACGGACACGGCGTGCTCGCTGGCGGCGCGGACCACTTCTTCCTCTTCGCCGGAGATGGCGAGAGTGCAGTTGGTCTCGCTCGGAAATTCTCGGCAGTCGGCTGTCTTGCGCATGGTGCACCTTCTCGGGTCAGTGCCCATTTTATGCCTGTTTTCGGTATAGAAGCGGACTCCTGCCCGGTGCCGCTGAGACCGCGGTGACTGACCCGAATGGCGACATGCGCAGAGTCCGGGTCCTGGCACGTCGCACCGGCCGGATTACCCGGCTGGGAGCTGGGCACAACGCATGCATGCTTGCCGCGCGGCACCCGTGGGGCGGGCGGATCAGGCGGCGTGCCCCGTTGCCGCGGGCCCTGAGTCGATTTATCGTCCCAGCACGATTCGCGAGCAAGATCACAAAATGTGAAGGGGCCGCGGCCATGGTGGCGAAGAAGACCGCCGTACAGCGTTCGGCGTCAGGCAGATCCACGGGCGCGGCCACGCAGGGAGCCAACGGGGCACACGGTTCTCACGGGTCGCACGAGTCCACGAAGGCCACGGGTGAGAAGGCCGCCGCGAAGAAGACCGTGGCCAAGAAGACCACGAAGAAGGCGGCAGCAAAGAAAGCTGTGGCGAAGAAGGCGGCCGCCAAGAAGGCTGTCGCCAAGAAGGCGGTCGTCAAGGTCGCCGATGCCGGCAAGAAGCCGGCAGCCGCGGAGGGCCCCGCCAAGGAGTCCGCTGCGGCGAAGAAGGCTCCCGCGGCGAAGAAGGCCCCTGCGGTGAAGAAGACAGCTGCCAAGAAGAGCACGGCCAGGAAGAGCACAGCCAAGAAGACGGTTGCGACAGCGGCCGATGGTGCGGCTCAGGCCGCGGAGACGACGGGAGCCACGACAGTGGTCACGAAGAAGACTCCGGGCACGGCGACGGCAGCGAAGAAGCCGACGGCGGTGCCCAAGGCGCGTGTCTCCGCTGTGGAGCCCGGCGAGCTGGCGGTCCGGCCCGGCGAGGACCCCTGGACGCCCGAGGAGGTGGGAGAGGCCCGCGCGGAGCTCCAGAGCGAGGCGCTGCGGCTCGGAGCCGAGATCACCTCCTCCGAGGACGCCCTGGCGGGTCTGATGCGGGACTCCGGGGACGGCGCGGGCGACGACGACGCGGACACCGGCACGAAGAACATCACGCGGGAACACGAGATGTCGCTGGCCGCCAACGCGCGCGAGATGCTCGAACAGACCGAGCGAGCCCTGGAGCGTCTTGACGCCGGGACGTACGGCATCTGCGAGAACTGCGGCAATCCCATCGGCAAGGCGCGGATGCAGGCCTTCCCCCGCGCGACCCTGTGCATGGACTGCAAGCAGAAGCAGGAACGGCGCTACTGAACGTGGCCTGACCACCTGGTGCCGTACGTGTGTGCCGTACCCTCGTCCCCAGTCAGGTACCTAGGTTGAGGGACTCACGTGGCAGAGGCGGAGCGCATCATCGGTACGCCGGACATCCCTGAGGCGGCTGGGGCCGAGCCGGAGCGGTCCGCCTCGGGCTCCGGCGAGGCTGCGGGGCAGGACGAGCAGGGCGAGCACGGCGAGCGGGCCTCGAAGGACGAGCAGGCCTCGTCCGACGAGCAGGCCTCGAAGGACGAGCAGCGGCCCAAGGGCAAGCGCAAGATCCTCGCCCTGTTCGCGGTGGCCGTGCTGGCGTACGCCCTGGACCTCACCACCAAGATGATCGTCGTCGCGAAGCTCGAGCACCACGAGCCGATCGAGATCATCGGTGACTGGCTGCAGTTCAACGCCATCCGGAACGCGGGCGCCGCCTTCGGGATGGGCGAGGCCTTCACCGTGATCTTCACCTGCATCGCGGCGGCCGTGATCGTGGTGATCGCCCGCCTGGCCCGCAAGCTCTACAGCATGCCGTGGGCGATCGCCCTCGGCATGCTGCTCGGCGGTGCGCTGGGGAACCTCACCGACCGGATCTTCCGTGCCCCCGGTGTGTTCGAGGGAGCGGTGGTCGACTTCATCGCGCCGAAGGGCTTCGCGGTGTTCAACCTCGCGGACTCGGCGATCGTGTGCGGTGGCTTCCTGATCGTGATCCTCTCCTTCCGCGGCCTGGACCCGGACGGGACCGTGCACAAGGACTGAGCAAGGTCCTGGCGGGCGAGGGCCGAGCCCTCGGTGCGGGAAGTGGTGCGGGAGTGTAGTCGCGCTCCTGCATACTCAATGGGTGAGCACGATTCCCGAGATCCGTACCCTGCCCGTGCCGGACGGCCTGGAGGGCGAGCGCGTCGACGCCGCCATCTCTCGCATGTTCGGTTTTTCCCGCACGAAGGCCGCCGATCTGGCGGCGGCAGGCAAGGTGATGGTCGACGGCAGCGTGGTCGGCAAGTCCGAGCGTGTGCACGGCGGCGCCTGGCTGGAGGTGGAGATGCCGCAGGCGCCCGCTCCGGTGCAGATCGTCGCCGAGCCCGTTGAGGGCATGGAGATCATCCATGACGACGACGACATCCTCGTGATCGTCAAGCCGGTGGGCGTGGCCGCGCACCCGAGCCCCGGCTGGACCGGCACCACGGTGATCGGCGGCCTCGCGGCCGCCGGGTACCGCATCTCGACCTCCGGTGCCGCCGAGCGCCAGGGCATCGTGCACCGCCTCGACGTGGGCACCTCCGGGCTGATGGCGGTCGCCAAGTCGGAGCGCGCGTACACCTCCCTGAAGCGGCAGTTCAAGGAGCGCACCGTCGACAAGCGCTACAACGCGCTGGTGCAGGGCCACCCCGACCCGATGAGCGGCACGATCGACGCCCCCATCGGCCGCCACCCGAACCACGACTACAAGTGGGCGGTCACGGCCGAGGGCAAGCCCTCCGTCACGCACTACGACCTCATCGAGGCGTTCCGGGCGGCCTCGCTGCTCGACATCAAGCTGGAGACGGGGCGCACGCACCAGATCCGCGTACACATGGCGGCCCATCGCCACCCGTGCGTGGGCGACCTGACGTACGGCGCGGACCCGACGTTCGCCAAGCGGCTCGGTCTCACGCGCCAGTGGCTGCACGCGGTGCGGCTCGGCTTCGAGCACCCCGGTGACGGGCAGTGGGTGGAGTTCGAGAGCACCTATCCGGACGATCTCCAGCAGGCTCTCGACCGGGTGCGGGCAGAGAGCGAATGAGCGCCGGGGTCATCTGCCGGGTCGCGGTCGAGGCCGACGACCAGGAGGCCTGCTTCGCGGTCCGCAAGGAAGTCTTCGTCGTCGAGCAGCAGGTCCCCGAGGATCTCGAGTACGACGCGTACGACGCCGAGGCGGTGCATGTCCTCGCGGTCAGCGAGGACGGGCTGGCGCTGGGCACGGGCCGTCTGCTGACCGGCGCGGCGGCCGCGGCCAAGAACGGCGGCGACCCCGAGGTGGGCGCGCTCGGTCGGCTCGCGGTGACGCGGGCCGCACGCGGACTCGGTGTCGGCGCGGCCCTGGTGCGCGCGATCGAGGACGCGGCACGCGCGCGTGGCCTCACCGCGGTCGACCTGCACGCGCAGACGCACGCGCTGGGGTTCTACGAACGGCTGGGATACGTGGTCTACGGCCCCGAGTTCCCGGACGCGGGGATCGCGCACCGGGCGATGCGGAAGGCGCTGGCCCGGCGGGAACCGGCCGGCCCCGGCGAGGGTTCCGCCCCCTGACAGGACCGGCGCGGTCGACTGCCCCGTAGGTCGTAGGTCGCTCTCGCTCTCGGCTGCCCCGCCGGTCAGGCGGGCAGCCCCCAGCGCGTCCACGCCCCTGGTGACGGCACGTCACGCGGGCCCTCGCCCGCCTGGCCGTCGCGCGGCGTGACCACCGCGCTCGCCCCGCGCGGGAGGCGTACGGAGATCCGGCCGGCGGCCACCTCCTTCCAGGGCAGCGCGTGGCCCCGCTCGTCACGTACGGCGATGTCCCCCGCGATGCCGTGCTGCAGCGTCAGCGGGGCGCCTGCCTCGCTGTGGACGCGTACCCATCTCGTCATGCCGCCCGAGCGGTCCGCGTCGATGAGGAAGGCGCCTGGGGCGCGCAGGGACGCGATGGAGGTGTCAGGCCAGCGGGCGGAGACGGACGGGAAGACCTTCACCACGCCGTCGTGCCCCTGGACGGCCATGTCGAGCATCGACTGCGCCGCCGACAGAGGGCTCTCCAGGGCGAAGTTCCTGCCCTCCCGGTACATGGTGTTGACCGTCATGGCGCAGTCGGCGACCACCTTCAGGTCGGTGAAGAGGGTCAGGTGGTCCAGGGCCTTCTCGGGCTCGTCCATCACCGAGTACATCGAGGACGCGGTCGCGTAGCTGTAGCCGTGCCACAGGTCCCGCATCGAGACCCAGTGGTCCATGCTGCGCCGCATCACGCCCCGGTCGCCGGCCCGGTCCCAGCTGCGCTCGCGGAGCGGATAGAGCCACAGCAGGTGCGAGTGGTGGCGGTGCGAATCGGCGAGCGGGACGTCCTTGCCGATCATGACTCCGGCGGCCGGGTCCTCGGCGTACGGCGTCAGACGCGTGGCGATGTCCTGCCACAGCGGTGCGCGCGGGTGGTCGGTCTGCAGCAGACGGGCAGTCTCCAGGAGGGTGCGGGCGCCCCAGCGGATCAGGGAGAGGTCGTAGGTGCAGTCCGCCGCGTTGGCGTACTCCGGAGAGCGCGTCTCCAGGAGGTGCAGCTTGCCGTCGGGGCCCTCGTGCAGGAAGTGGGCGTAGAAGTTGATCGCCTTCGCGAGGATCGGGAAGAGGACGTCGCGCAGGATCGTCCGGTCCATGGAGTGCCGGTAGGCCTGCCAGACGTTGTGCATGGCCCAGGTCAGGTTTCCGAAGTTGTCGGAGATGTGGTCGCTGCCCGGTGCCCCGACGTCGTAGGTGTCTCCCGCGCGCAGCTGCCAGTCGGAGGGGTGGCCGAGCGCGTAGCTCTCGCCGTCGCGGTACACGGCCGGGACGGAGATCGGCAGGTTCTTCTCGAAGCGGGCGAACGTGCTGGTGACCGAGTCGAGTTCGGGGTGGTTGGAGCCGTGGACGGGGGCCATGCCGATCTGAACGTTGAGGTTCCACCACACGGCGGTCCAGTTGTTCCCGACCTCGGGGAACCACGGGCCCCACTCGGAGATCGTCGGGCCGCCCGAGCGGGTGGACGCGGCCAGCTTGTAGAGCTGGGCGAGGTAGAAGGACTGCAGACGCTTGTCCGGTACGGAGAGGAAGCTGCGCCGGTAGTAGCGGTGCCACCAGCCGCGGTGACGGGCCAGCAGGTCGTCGAGGTCCGCGGAGAGCGTCCGCTCGACCTGGCGGCGGGCGTCGCGGGTCGCCTCCGTCACGTCGCCGGGGGAGCGGTAGGCGAGGTGCGCGGCGAGCAATCTGCCCGTGCCGACGCGCTGTTCGCGCCACGCGGTGGTCCAGCCGCCGCCCGCGAGCAGCGGCTGCTGGACGTATCGAACAGATCCCGAGCCGATCTCGGGGTCGGGGTTCGGGGTGTACTCAGGGGGCTTCCCCGATGTGCGGGTGGTGGCGGCGGGCAACCATTGAAATGTCCAGGCGGAGTCCTCCTCACCGGCACTCGGCCTGGTCGACACGAGCAGCGCGCCGCTGTCGTTCTGCACGAGCGCCGTGAACGCCACACTGCCGCGGGTGGTGGTCACGGTGCCGCGCAGTTCGGCGTCGTACAGGTCCAGAGTCCAGTCGACGGAGGTGATGTCCCCGGCGAGAGTGAGCGTGAAGTACCCGATGGGCAGCCGCGAGTAGCCGATGCCGCCGCGCCACTGCCCACGCCGGTCCTGCACCTGCGTGTGGCTCAGCATCAGCTTGAGGGTGTTCGCCGTCCTGCCCGCGTACAACTGGGCGCCCAGATACCCGTTGGCCAGGAAGGGCCCTTCCTGCCAGCCGGTGGGCAGCCGCCGCCACACCATGGCGGCGGCCCGCACGGTCTCCTCGTAGGGGTCGGCCTTGCCCGCGGCATCCGTGTGCGCAGCGGATGCGGCGGGTGGGGCGGCCCATGCGGTGGCGGACGACGCGGTCCAGAGCGCGGTGGCTGCGGTGGCGGTGGCCGCCGTGGAGGCGCCCAGCACGGTTCTTCGGGAGGGACCTGCAGGGGGGCCGGGAGTGCGGTGCGAGACGGGCATGGGGGCTCCAGACATATATGTGTCGAAGGTTCTCGTCCCTGAATCCCTGTGCATGGTGCCCGTGGAGCAGTGGAACCGGAAGGCCTTGCGCACCACCTTCTGCCCTTATTCATCCGAGGACTGTTCATGTGAGTGAACTCTGAGGTCATCGCTGCACGAGGATCCCGGAGGGGCATTGGCCCGGTTCACGGGGAATGCGTGGCAGGGTTGAGGTCTTGATCGTCCGATTCTCGGACTGTCTCGACCTGTCTCGAACCGTCTCGAGCCGCCTCGAACCCGCCGGAGGGCGCACCGTGGACCAACTGGCGCTGCTGCTCGTCCTGTTGCTCGGAGCCGTGGTGACGGTGCCGCTGGGGGAGCGGCTCGGGCTGCCCGCGCCCGTTCTCATGACGCTGGCCGGCATCGTTCTCGCCTTCGTGAGCTGGGTCCCGAACGTCGAGGTGCCACCGGACTACATCCTTCCGCTGGTGCTTCCGCCGTTGCTGTACGCGGCCGTACAGCGCACCTCCTGGCGGCAGTTCGCGGCCAACAGACGCCCTATCTTTCTGCTCGCCGTGGCCCTCGTCTTCGTGACGACCGCGGCGGTCGCAGCGGTCGCCAACTCGGTCGTTCCCGGCCTGCCGATCGCCGCTGCCGTGGCGCTCGGCGCGCTCGTGGCCCCCGTGGTCGCGGCGGCGATCGGGCCGCACCGCTTCGTCA
>NZ_BAAAUG010000127.1:0-6148 GCF_039533825.1 Streptomyces rectiviolaceus | reverse complement strand
TGCCCGTCGGCGAGCCGGACCCGGTCACGCGGCTGCGGACGGTGCGGGCCGCCATGGACCGCAACAAGGACGCGGGCCCGAACCGCGGCGCGGGCGCGGTAGCGCTGCTCGCCGATCACGTGCCGCCGCTCGGCCACCGCATCGGCGGTCCCGTCGTCGCGCAGGCCGCCCGGCTGCTCTTCGACATCCTGGTAACCAGCGTCCCGCTGCCCAGCCTGGGCCTGAAACTCGGCGGCTGCCCGCTCGCCGCCGTCTACCCCTTCGCGCCGCTCGCCCAGGGGCAGGCGCTCGCCGTCGCGGTGTCGACGTTCCGGGGCCGGGTGCACTTCGGTCTGGTCGCGGACGCGGTCGCCGTGCCCGATCTGGATGTTCTCGCGCGCAGCGTGCGGGAGGAGCTCGCGGGGCTCGTCGAAGCGTGCGTAAACCGTCCGCGTTTGGTAGAGGGGTCCTTCGCTACGTAAAGTTCTCTTCTTTGGAGCTTCCGCGGTCACCCAGACGAGCCGCGGCCAGAGTGACGCGAGGGCAGCGGCGATGACGGTGACAGAGGACAGCCCGGGGGCTGCCGGTTCGACCGAAGAGGCCGTCGATTTCGGCCCCGGCATCGACCCCGACCGTCTCGCCACCTGCCTCAGCGTGCTCGACGAGCTGGACAAGCTGGACGTCGACCACCCCGACGCGATCGCGGTGCGCCGTGCCACGGCCGGGATCTACCGCACCGTGAAGCAGCGCCGCCGTCAGGAGCGCAGGGCCTCCAAGACCGCGCACGACAAGGCTGTCACCGAGGCCACCGCCACCGGATCCGCCGAGCGCATCGACGACGAGACCGAGGGTCTGCTGCCCTCCTCGCAGACCGAGGAGGGCCGGATCGCGGGGATACTCCAGCGCCCGCGCTCCTGCTACACCTGCAAGACCCGGTACGTGGAAGTCGACTACTTCTACCACCAGCTGTGTGCGGACTGCGCCCGTCTGAACCGGTCCAAGCGCGACGCCCGCACCGACCTCACCGGCAAGCGCGCGCTGCTCACCGGCGGCCGCGCCAAGATCGGCATGTACATCGCGCTGCGCCTCCTGCGTGACGGCGCCCACACCACCATCACGACGCGGTTCCCCAAGGACGCCATCCGCCGCTTCAAGGCGATGGACGACTCCGCGGACTGGCTGCACCGTCTGGAGGTCGTCGGCATCGACCTGCGCGACCCGGCCCAGTCCGTCGCGCTCGCCGAGCAGGTCGCCGCGGCGGGGCCGCTCGACATCCTGATCAACAACGCGACGCAGACCGTGCGCCGCCTGCCCTCCGCGTACGCCGCCCTGGTCAACGGCGAGGGCGCGCCGCTGCCGGCGGGGGAGCTGCCCGCACACTCCGTCATCGGCGCCTTCAACTCCGGAGCGGTGGACGGCCTGGCCGCGCTGCCCGTCGGCACCAGCGGCCTGGACGCGCAGCAGGTCGCCGACCTCGCCCTCGTCGCGGGCAACGCCAGCGTCGCCCGGCACCTCGACGGCACCGCCATCGACGCGGGCGGCCTTGTCCCGGACGTCGTCGACAGCAATACGTGGGTGCAGACCATCGAGCAGATCTCCCCGGTGGAGCTCCTCGAGACCCAGCTGTGCAACTACACCTCGCCGTTCATCCTGATCAGCGCGCTGCGTCCGGCGATGGCCGACGCCGCGAGGAAGGCGTCGAGCGGCCGCTCCTACGTCGTCAACGTCTCGGCGATGGAGGGCGTCTTCGGCCGCGGGTACAAGGGCGCGGGCCACCCGAACACGAACGCCGCGAAGGCCGCGATGAACATGGTGACGCGGACCAGCGCCCAGGAGATGTTCCAGACCGACGGCATCCTCATGACCTCGATCGACACCGGCTGGATCACCGACGAGCGCCCGCACTACGACAAGCTGCGCCTGGCCGACGAGGGCTTCCACGCCCCGCTCGACCTGATCGACGGCGCGGCGCGGGTCTACGACCCGGTAGTGCGGGGCGAGGCGGGCGAGGACCTGTTCGGCGTCTTCCTGAAGGACTACGCACCCGGTAAGTGGTAGCGCGCGACTGTTCGAGGGCGCCCTCGACCTGTTCGCCGGGCCGGCGCGTCAGGCCTCGCCCGTCGTCGCCCGCAGCCGCTCGTGCACGGCGTACGAGGAGGTTGTGCCCGCGGCCGCCCGCACCCTCGTCCCGCCGTCCACAAGGACATCCGCGCCCGTCACCCATTCGGCCGCGTCCGAGACCAGCCATGCCACGGCCCGCGCCACGTCCTCAGGCTCGCCGATGCGGCCGAGCGGCAGGCTCGCGGCGAGCTGCTCCTCGGCGCCGTCCCACACGAAGCGGGCCATCTCGGTGCGGATGAGGCCGGGGGACACGGAGTTGACCCGCACCAGAGGCGCGAGTTCGCCCGCGAGCTGGGCGGTCAGGTGCAGGAGCGCCGCCTTGCTGGTGCCGTACGCGCCCACGTTCGGCCCCACATGGGACGCGCCCTCGGTGCAGATGTTCACCACCGCGCCGCCGTGCTCGCCCATCCAGGCCCGCCAGGCGAGCTGCGTCAGGCGCAGCGCGGCCTCGACGTTCACGGTGAAGGCGGCGCGCCACCGGGTGAGGTCGACGTCCATCAGCGGGCCGTAAGGGGCGTTCGTCGCCGCGTTGTTCACCAGTACGTCGAGCCGCCCGAACTCCCGGACCGCGAGCGCCACGCTCGCCTCCGCCCGACCGGAATCGGCCACGCCGCCCGGACATCCGACAGCCTCCGCGCCCTGCGCGCGAAGCTCGGCCACGGCGGTCTCCAGGGCGGCCTGGTCGCGGGCGGTGATGACAAGGCGGTGGCCGGAATCCGCGAGGGCCCGCGCCACGGCGAGCCCGATCCCTCGTGAGGCTCCGGTCACCAGGGCCACCGCGCCCTCCTGTGCCTGGGCAGAAGTCATCCCCGTACGGTCCCATGGAGGTCCGGAAAGGCCCATGGGGCCGACTCGTTGGGGAGTTCCCGGCCCGCAGGCCACCCCCACACCGTCACCAACTGTCCGAAATCCACTCCTTCGGCGGACCCCATAGAGCGCGGGCGCGCTCATTTGGTTAATGTGAGGCGAACGGACGGTCTCTAGGGGATCCACAAGCACCCCTTAGCCGCCCCGGGACAGGCTCGCCACCATGGCCGCGATCCCGCCTGAACAACGGCGCCACCGCGACCGAGCAGCCCTTGTCCTTCCGTTACGCGACACAAAGGAGTGCGCGGTGACACCAGATCTGACGAAGCAGGAAAAGCGACCGGCGGAACGCAGCAGCGAGCGGGCCGGCAGACCACGCAAGCTGAGCAATCTGGACTCGTGGGCGAAAGCGGCCCCGATCCGTCTTGCCGGCTACGAGGACGACCTCGCGGAGCCGCACATCCTCCCCGGTATCGACTGACCCGCCGCTTCGCCGCGTGCCCCCCGCCGACCCCGGCCGGGGGCACGCGGCGTTTCCGGTGCCGGTGTCGCCGCGAGTTTGCCTCGAAAATCGAACACATGATCGAGGCAAGGGTATGGGCCACCCCATCCCCGATGACCTCGTACGCATACAACGGGAGTGGAAGTCCGCGGCGGCCCGCACGGAGCTGCGCCGTCGTGCGCAGGGTGAGCCGTGACCCTGCGGCAGGAGGCCGGGGCCGGTCGCGCATGGCCGGGCGGTTGCGGGTTACTCCGGGGAGTATGAACGGGACATCGGATGCCGAGCGCGGCGCTGACCGCGCGCCGGACGAACCGACGCAACTGCCGAAGCGGTCCTGGCGGGCGGTGCTCACCGGAGTGGTCCGGGAGTTCCGGGACGACGAGCTGGCCGACCGGGCCGCGGCGCTGACCTACTACGGCGTGCTTTCGCTGTTTCCGACGCTCCTGGTGCTGGTCTCCCTCCTCGGTGTCGTCGGGAAGTCGGCCATCGACCGGCTCCTCGAGAACCTCAAGGAGCTCGCACCTGGTTCGGCGCGGGACATCATCAGCGACGCCGTGCGGCAACTGCAGGGGCAGGGCGGTGTCGGCTCCCTGATGGCGGTGGTCGGCATCGTCCTTGCGGTGTGGGCGTCCTCCGGGTACGTCGGGGCGTTCATCCGCACCGCCAACGCCGTCTACGACATGCCCGAGGGGCGGCCCGTGTGGAAGGTGCTGCCGGTCCGGGTGGGCGTGACGGTCGTGCTGCTGACGCTGGCGGTCGTCAGCGCCCTCATCGTGGTGTTCACGGGCGGCCTCGCCCGCACGGTGGGTTCGGCCCTCGGCGTCGGCGACGCCGCGCTGACCGCGTGGTCGATCGCGAAGTGGCCGGTGCTTGTCGTCCTTGTGACCTTCATGATCGCGCTGCTGTTCTGGGCGACACCGAACGTGAAGGGCCGCGGATTCAAGTGGATCACCCCCGGCAGTGTGCTCGCCCTGGTGATCTGGCTGATCGCCTCGGCCGGATTCGCCTTCTACGTAGGGAACTTCAGTTCCTACAACAAGACCTACGGCGCGCTGGCCGGAGTGATCATTTTTCTCGTGTGGCTGTGGATCAGCAACATCGCGATCCTGCTCGGCCTTGAATTCGACGCGGAACTGTCGCGTCAGCGTGCCATCGCCGGCGGTCTTCCCGCTGAGGAGGAGCCCTACGTACCGCCCCGCGACACCCGCGCGTGGGACGAGCAGGACCGGCGGCGCGTGGAGGAGTGACACCGCCCGGCACGATCGCGGCCATCGGCCATGTGCCGACCCCGGGGATCGGGGTACTCGGCCGCGGAACAGACAGGAGGTTGATGACGATGGCCCAGACAGCTCCGCACACCACAGGCCGTGGCAGCGGCGGACACACCGCCTCGGGCAGCGAGCCGGTGGGCGATCTTGTGCAGCGCGCCTCGCAGCAGCTGACGGAGCTGGTGCGCGGCGAGATGCGTCTGGCGCAGGCCGAGATGAAGGAGAAGACCAGGCGCTACGGCAAGGGCAGCGGGTTGTTCGGCGGAGCCGGTCTCGTCGGCTTCCTCACCCTGCAGGCTCTCGTCGCCACCGCGATCGCGGCGCTCGCGGTGCCGCTTCCGGTGTGGGCGGCGGGGCTGATCGTCACCGCCGTTCTCGGTCTGATCGCCGCGGTACTGGCACTGACCGGAAAGAAGGAAGTCGGCCGGGCCTCCCCGCCGATCCCCGAGCAGGCCATCGGCGGCGTGAAGGCCGATGTCGCAGAGATCAAGGAGAGTGCACAGCGATGAACCAGCCCCACGACAAGCAGACCGCGGGACCCGGGGAACTGCGCGCGAAGGTCGAGCGGACCCGCCACGACCTGGGAGAGACGGTCGAGGCGCTGGTGGCCAAGACGGACGTCAAGGCCCGCGCGCAGGAGAAGGCGGTCGCGATCAAGGGCCAGACGGCGACGAAGGCCGCGGAGCTGAGCGAGCAGGCGGTGGCCAAGGCCACCGAGGCCGCCCACGTGCTGCAGGACAAGGTGCCCGACCAGGTCAAGGGCAAGGCGGCCGCTGCCACCGGGCAGGTGAAGGCCGCGGCCGGACAGGCCACGGATGTGTGGCAGGACAAGGCGCCGGAGCAGGTCCGCAACCGCCGTACCGCGTTCCTCGCGGGTGGCGCGACGCTGGTGGTCGCCTACGTACTGGTGCGGCGCAAGCGGAAGCAGGGGAGCGAGGTGTGAAGGCCTCGAAGATCGCGTACAAGCCGGTCGGGATGGCGCTCGGCGCGCTCGCCGGTGTGGCCGCGGGCGGGCTGTTCAAACAGGCGTGGAAAGTGGTCAGCCATGACGAGGACGCGCCCGACGCCACCGATGAGGACCGCGGCTGGCGCGAGATCCTGCTGGCGGCCACGCTGCAGGGCGCGATCTTCGCGGTGGTCAAGGCGGCCGTCGACCGCGGCGGCGCTGTCGCCACCCGTCGGCTGACGGGTGCCTGGCCGGGCTGACCGGTTGACGGCTGACCAGCTGACCGGACGACGGCTGACGGACGACGGCTGACGGATGACCCGGAATTCATCCGATGGGTCTTCGTGAGGCAGCGCAAATGTCCAAGTCCCCGCTGCGGGCAATGCATTGACACCCTCGTGGGGCGCTTGAATCATCGGATGTCATGACTGACATGCGCATGATGCTCGCGCTCGCGCCCCGTGCACGGCTGAAGCGGCCCCGCCGGCTGAGAGGCGCCGCGGTGGCCCTGCTGCTGCTCGTGGC
>NZ_BAAAUG010000126.1:23437-87101 GCF_039533825.1 Streptomyces rectiviolaceus | reverse complement strand
CGCAGCCCGGCGCGGCGTGCACGCGCCACTGCCGGATTCCGAGCGCGCCGACGTCGACCGGATCACCGCGACGGCCACCGCCACTCTGGGCGAGGCAGGCTTCACCGAGGCGTACCGGCAGGGCGCCGTCCTTGACCCGGCGACGGCCGCGCGCACCGCCCGTGCGGCGCTGGAGTGCGTGCCAGGATGAAGCCGTGATCGGAAAGCCCGGCGTCGACAGCGGCGACATCACCCGGCACGTCCAGGCCGCCTATGGCCTGCGTGTCGTCGACGTCGCCCCTCTGGCACTCGGTGCGGACGCCGACGCCGCCACGTTCCGGCTCTCCGCTGACGACGGCGCGTACTTCCTGAAGCTGCGGCGCGGGACGGCGGACGACACGACAACCCGACTGCAGAGCTACCTCGCCGAAGCCGGAGTCGGTTCCGAAGCTGCGCGCGTCATCGCTCCGCTGCCCGACCGCGACGGCCGTCTCTCGAGCCCCCTTGATGGATACGTCGCCGTCCTCTACCCCTTCGTCGAAGGCCGCAGCGGATTCGACGTGAGGCTGACGCAGGATCAGTGGACCGCGCTGGGGACCTGCGTGCGCGCCCTGCACGGTGTCGGCCTGCCGCCGGACCTGCGCTCGTCGATCCGGGTGGAGGCCTATGGCCCACTGTGGCGTGACAAGGTGCGCCGCCATCTCGCCTCCGACACACCGCAACGCCTGCCCGACGCCCCGGCAAGGGAGTTGGCCGCCATCCTCAAGGCTCGGCGGCAGCAGCTTTCCGCCATCGTCGAGCGTGCCGAAGAGCTGGCGGCGGTTCTGCGCGGAAGGGACCGGGCATCGGTGCTGTGCCATGGTGACCTGCACGCTGGCAATGTCGTGGTCGCCGACGACGGGGCTCTCGTGGTGGTCGACTGGGACGATCCCGTGCTGGCGCCGCCGGAGCGCGACTTGATGTTCATCGGAGGCGGGGTGGGCGGTGTCTGGAACGAGCCTGCCGAGTGCGCCGCCTTCTACCGGGGCTACGGCCGCGGCACGCACGAGGTCGACGCGCGGACGCTCGCGTACTACCGATGCGAGCGCATCGTTCAGGACACCGCCGAGTTCTGCGACGAACTCCTGCTCGGCGCGCCGCACGACGGCGACGACCGCGCGCTCAGCCTGCGTCACTTCGCCGGTCAGTTCCGGCCGGACGACGTCGTCGACATCGCCGAGCGCACCTACGCGGCGCTCGGGGGCTGAGCCACCGCGTCGAGGTCCGTCGGCGGCGGTACCGGTCGTTCAGTCCAGCAGTTGCGTACGCAGCCGGGCGATGAGGGGGGCGTCGACGCCGAGTTGCTTGACCGCGTAGTCGTGCACCGAGCCGTAGGTGGCGGTCAGGTCGGCGAGGAAGAGGCGCATGATCTCCTCGGGCGCCCGCCCGTAGCCGGGCCAGTTCAGCGGCCGGTCAGGGTGGGCCGCCTTCCAGTCGGCGATCAGGCGGTCCGTGGCCAGTTCGGTGAGGGCGAAGTCCGCGACGATGTCGTCCTCGTCCACGCCCAGGAGCGAGAGGACGAGACCGGCGAGCAGCCCGGTGCGGTCCTTGCCCGATGCACAGTGGAAGACCTGTGGGGCGCTCTCGGACGCGATGGTCTCAAGGGCCTGGTGGAGTTCCCCGGCGCCGTCGATGGCGACCTCCGCGTACCGGTCGGCGAGGAAACGCCAGGGGTCGAGGCCGGGGTCGATCTCCGCCTGGTCGTAAGGGCGGTGCTCCACGCTGAGGTTGACGTAGGCGAGCCCTTCCGCTTCGGGCACCCGTCCCTTGGCCTCGATCTCCCACGGGTAGCGCAGATCGATCACCGTGCGGATGTCCAGCGCATGGAAGCGGTCCCAGTCGGCGCCCTGCAACTTGGCGAGCGAGTCTGAGCGGTACAGGCGGCCCCAACGCACCGTGCGACCGTCAGAGGTCCGATAACCGCCCAGGTCCCGGAAGTTGTGCAGGCGCTCGAAGTCTATGTGTCGTCTCACCCGCGGAAGCCTACGTGGCGGAGCCCCAGGGGCACCGGCGCCGGCAGGCGGGCGGAGTCCGTGGATAGCTCGTGGTCGACGTCAGGGCGCGACAGACCTTGGGCCCGGGCTGAGGACTCCCACAGCGGGCAGGGACTCCAGCAGGAACGCTGCCGCCTCCTTGAGCGGTGCGGGAGCGCCGGTGGTCCCGAGCAGGCGGGACGCCGTCGTTCCGAGTTCCTGAGTCGTGCGTACGGACCCGATGCGGGCGGCGCGGGGAGCGAGCTCGGCGATGAGGTCCTCCGCCTCTCGCCAGGCTCCGGCTCGGGCCAGGGCCGTAAGAAGCTGCGCGGTGAACAGGTTCCGGTAGGAGGGGCCGGGCGCGGTGGCCGCCTCGTGCAGGAGGGCAATGGCCTGGTCCCAGCGGCGCAGCCGGGCAAGGACCCAGCCCTGGTGGCCGAGCAGTTCGGTCTGGTCGATCCACCAGGCCCAGGGCGGGTCGTGGCGCGATACGCCGTCAAGGAACCGGCTCTGGGCACGGGACATCAGGTCCATGGGCTCCCGGTGGCCGCCGAGCATGGCGATCGCGTGCGCCTGGCGGATCAGGACGAGGCTGCTGACCCTGGCGGGGAGCGCTCGCGTCCCGCTCACGCGGGAAGCGGTCTCCAGGGCGGTGCGCGGCGCACCCGTATGGGCCTTGAGCATGCTGTCGTTCAGCAGGACGAAGCGGGCCGTCCAACGGTCGCCGCAGAGCTCCGCCAGGGCCAGCGCCCGTGCGTTCATCCGGTGGGCCCCGCGGTGGAAACCCGCGTCGAAGAGGATCCACCCGATGACTTCGCACAGTTCGGCGAGGGCCGCGAGCCGGTCGCTGCCCTGGTCGCGCAGGGCCCCGGGATCGGCGGACAGTTCCGGGATGCGCCGCACGGCCTCGCGCACGGCGGGCATCGCGGAGGTCGCGCCGGACGTGGCGTCGAGAGCCACGAGGTGCTCGATGGTGCGCGCGGCCAAAGCGATCACCGGCGTCATGAACTCCGGCTCGGGGACGTGAACTTCTTGCGCCACGCCAACGAGACGTACACCAGCGCGATCAGGACCGGCACCTCGATCAGCGGGCCCACCACCCCGGACAGCGCCTGCCCGGACGTCACGCCGAAGGTGGCGATGGCCACCGCGATGGCCAGCTCGAAGTTGTTGCCCGCGGCGGTGAAGGCGAGGGTCGCGGTGCGGTCGTAGGCGAGGCCGATGGCCTTGCCCAGGGCGAAGGTGCCGAACCACATCACCGCGAAGTAGACGAGCAGCGGCAGTGCGATGCGGACCACGTCCAGCGGCCGGGAAGTGATCGTCTCCCCTTGGAGCGCGAAGAGGACGACGATCGTGAACAGCAGGCCGTACAGGGCCCACGGCCCGATCCTGGGCAGGAACGCGGACTCGTACCTCTCGCGGCCAAGGCGCTTCTCGCCGATCCGGCGGGTGAGGAAGCCCGCGAGGAGCGGGACGCCGAGAAAGACGACCACGTTCAGGGCGATCTTCCACGGGGAGATGTCGAGCTGCTCGCCGTCACCGAGGCCGAGCCAGCCCGGCAGCAGGTCGAGGTAGAACCAGCCGAGGACGCCGAAGGCGAAGACCTGGAAGACGGAGTTGAGAGCGACGAGGACGGCCGCCGCCTCGCGATCGCCGCAGGCCAGGTCGTTCCAGATGATGACCATCGCGATACAGCGGGCGAGCCCGACGATGATGAGCCCGGTGCGGTACTCGGGCAGGTCCGGCAGGAACGTCCACGCCAGCGCGAACATGACGGCCGGGCCGACGAGCCAGTTGATGACCAGCGACGAGGCCATCAGCCTGCGGTCGCCCGTCACGGCGTCGAGCCTGTCGTAGCGGACCTTGGCCAGGACCGGATACATCATGATCAGCAGGCCGACGGCGATCGGCAGCGAGACACCGCCGATCTCGACCTTGGCGAGGGCGTCGTCCAGTCCGGGGACCAGCCGCCCGAGACCGAGGCCGAGACCCATCGCGACGAGGATCCACACCGCGAGGAACCGGTCGAGGGTGGAAAGTCTGGCGACGATCGAGGCATCGTCGGTGCCCCGGGGCGACGCCGCGGTGCCGGGTTCGGTCGCGGTCATCAGCAGGCCCGCTTCCGGTTGGAATCGACCGTCGTGCGCGCCGTGGCCGCCAGCTCCCCGAGGGAGCCTGCGAGCGTCTCGATGGCCTCGGGCCGCAGCCGGTAGTAGGTGAAGCGCCCGCACGGCTCGGTCTCCACCACACCGGCCTCGCGCAGCACCTTCAGATGGTTGGAGAGGTTCGTCTGCCGGGCACCGGTCTCCTCGACCAGGTGCGTGGTGCAGAGCGTCTCGTGGGCGAGCAGGGTCACGATCCGGAGCCTGAGCGGGTCGGCGAGCACCCGGATCAGATCAGTGTCGACTGACGTCATCATGTACTGATACTTTCACATCACCCGGAACTGATACCAGTCCGGGCTGAACCGTACCGAAGGAAGAGCCGATGCCCGCCTCCCCCCTCGCCTCCGTCCTCTTCGTCTGCGTCCACAACGCCGGACGCTCACAGATGGCCGCCGGATTCCTGACCCACCTCGCGGGCGATCGCGTCGAGGTGCGTTCCGCCGGTTCGCTGCCCGGCGACCAGGTCAATCCGGCAGCCGTCGAAGCCATGGAGGAGGTCGGCGTCGACATCTCCGACCGGCGGCCGAAGGTGCTGACCACCGAGGCCGTCCAGGCGTCCGACTACGTCATCACCATGGGCTGCGGCGACGCCTGCCCGGTCTTCCCCGGCAAGAAGTACCTCGACTGGGAGCTGGCGGATCCGGCAGGTCAGGGGGTGGAGGCCGTTCGCCCCATCCGCGACGAGATCAGGACCCGCGTCGAGGCCCTCGTCGCCGAGATCGACGCGGGAAGCGCGAGCGCGCGCTGATCGTCAGCGGGATGCGTCGCGGAGCGTGGCTCACCGGTACACCTCGGCCGAATCCGAGCGGCCGACATCGCGGACGACTTCCAGACCCAGTACGCGGTCGAGGTGGGCGAACGTCTCGAACTTGGCGCCGCCCGGCACGTCGCCGGCTGCCTCCAGATCGCCGAGGAGCCGCAGCACGGCCGGGGTGTCGAGACCGTTCTCCAGGGCGGCGCGGGCCCTTTCCACGAAGTGGGCGGGCATCGCCTTGGACGGCTCCTCGGCCCAAGCGGCCACGGCTTTGCGCCAGTTGGCGAGCTTCTCACCGGCGGCATCGACGGCTTGCCCGGTGACGTCGACGGGTTCGTGATGCGGGTGGCCGAGCAGGAGCAGCCGCAGGGCGAGCGCGTCTCGTTCCACGTCCTGGTCCGCGCCCCGGTCCGCGTCTCCCCTGACGGCGGCTTCGCCGACGTGCAGGGACAGACCGCCCGCGCCTTCGTACGTACGGCTGGTGAAGTGCACGGCCGGCTGACCGCCGAGAGCTTCGGCGATCTCGTCGGCGGTGCCGTGGGCGTCGGCCGGACGGATACCGGCGGCGTCGGCTGCCTCGGTCGGCGGGCACGTCCACCCGATCAGGACGGCTCGGCCGCGCAGCTCGACGACGCGGGCCAGGACGTCCGCGACGAGGAGCACACGCAGACCGGTCAGGTCGTCCGGGTCGGCGGCCGACGGCGCGTGGGCGCACATCCGCAGCGGTCCGAACCCGGCCAGATCATCCACGATGCTCAGCACACCACAGAGACTAGGCGTACCGCCCCACGATGGCACCCGGCGGGAGCGGGGAGCGGCCGGGCGGGTTCAACGGCTCCCCGCCCGCCCGCTCCCGCTCAAGCGCTCTCCCTCACGCCGGTCCGACCCCGCCCGTACAGGCCGCGCCGGGCTCGGGAGTCTGCTCGCCCTGGACGTACTTGCCCAGGAACTGCTCGACCCGGGGATCGGATGCCTTGTCCACGGTGAGCTGGCGGCCCCACGCGGTGAGCGTGAGAGCACCCTTCTGCTCCTTGACCGGGCTCATCAGCGTGTAGGGCGTCGTGCGGACCTTCTGGCCCAGCGTCTTTATGTCGCCGGTCGCCGCCTTGTCGTTGTACGTGATCCACACCGCGCCGTGCTCCAGCGAGTGGACGGCGTTCTCCTCGCCCAGGGGCTTGTCGTACACATCGCCCTGGCAGTTGGCCCACGCCTGGCTGTGATCGCCGCCCGCTGCCGGGGTCATCGGGTAGTCGACCGTCTTCGTGACGTGATCGCGCCCGAGCTTCTTCGCGTCCCACGTCTTCTCGCCGTTGACGGGGGCCTGCGCGACGGCCTCTTTCTTGTCCTTCTTCTCCGACGCGTCGAGCAGGACGTACGAGCCGAATCCCGCGAGCCCGGCCAGTACGGCCACGCCCGCGGTGATGGCGATGACACGGTTGCGCCGGTCGCGCGCCTGCTCGGCGCGGCGCAACTCCTGGATGCGGGCCTTGCGTTCGGCGGAGGTCGCGGCCTTCTTGCCTGTCTTGGAGGTGCCGGTCTTGGAGGTGCCTGTCTTGCCTGTCTTGGAGGTGCCCATGTTCGGAGATGTCCTTGTCCCCGCCGTGCCCGGGGCGCGGCGGTGGGGATGGTGTGAGGTGATCGGCGCGGGCGCGCGACCGCTGCCGCGTCCGTGACCGGACGGGTTCGGCCTCGCGGGGTCCGGCCTAGGTCCGCTGCACCTGAAGGACGTGGAGGTCAGGGGCGTACCGGTGAACAGGCTCTCGCGGTACGGGATGCGCGGCGGGCGGCGGCGCGGGCAGCCCCGCATCCCCCGGCGTCGTCGGCGCCGAAGGTTCGGGGGCCGGGAGCACGATCGCCGCGGCGTGCGTGGCGGATGCGCACTGGTCGCCGGGCGGACAGCTGTGGCCGAGTGAGACTTCCTCGGCGGAGGCCGAGGCTCCGGCTCCGCCCATGGGCGCGGCGGAGGACGAGAGCACGTCGCGGGCGCGTGTGTCGTCGTGCTGTGCCGCCGAGCCGAAGCACACGCACAGGACGGCCAGCAGGGTGGTCAGGCTGATCCCGAGAACGGCGCAGCGCGCGGCGGCACGCAGCTCACCGCACACCGTGTCCCGCAGACCTGACGCCATGGCCGCAGATAGTAGCCGCTGCCGGATCTGTGCCGGACTCAAGCCCCGTGGTGCGCGAGGACCTTGTGCGGGTCCGGGGCGCCGGGCACGGGCGCCGGATCGGCGTGCACCAGTGCGGCGGTGAGCTTCGGCACCGCGTGCAGCAAGGCGTGCTCCGCGTCGACAGCGACCTCGTGCGCCTCCCGTACGGACAACTCCCCGTCCACCACGACCGCCACCTCGGCGCGCAGCCGGTGTCCGATCCAGCGCAGGCGCAGCTCGCCGACACCGCGTACGCCGGAAACGGCCAGGAGCGCCTCCTCCGCCGCGTCGACCAGGGCCGGGTCGACGGCGTCCATCACCCGGCGGAAGACCTCGCGCGCCGCGTCCCGCAGGACCAGCAGAATCGCCGCGGTGATCAGCAGGCCAACGATCGGGTCGGCGAGCCGCCAGCCGAGGGCCGCGCCGCCCGCGCTCAACAGGACGGCGAGAGAGGTGAATCCGTCGGTCCGGGCATGCAGGCCGTCGGCCACCAGGGCGGCCGAGCCGATCTCGCGGCCGACGCGGATGCGGTAGCGGGCGACCCATTCGTTGCCGATGAATCCGATGACCGCGGCGGCAGCCACCACCCAAAGGTGCGCCAGGGTACGGGGGTTGAGCAGTCGGTCGACCGCCGCCCAGGCGGCGAAAGCCGCGGATGCGGCGATCGTCAGGAGGATGACGATGCCCGCGAGGTCCTCGGCGCGGCCGTAGCCGTAGGTGAAGCGGCGGGTGGCGGCCCGTCGGCCCAGGACGAAGGCGATGCCGAGGGGGATCGCGGTCAGGGCGTCCGCCGCGTTGTGCACGGTGTCGCCGAGCAGCGCGACGGAACCGGTGAGCACCACGATCACCGCCTGGGCCACGGCCGTCACGCCCAGGACGGCCAGCGAGATCCACAGCGCGCGCATGCCGCGCGCGGATGATTCCAGCGCAGGGTCGACCTTGTCGGCGGTCTCGTGCGAGTGCGGCTTCACCACGTGCCCGGCCTTGTGCCGCCACCGGGCCAAACGCCCCGCACCGCCGGTCTCATGACCATGACGATGACCATGTGCGTGGTCATGGTGGTGGTGCTCGTGCGGAGGGTGCGGGTGGTGTCCGTGCTGCTCACTCACGAGTACGGCCTTCCGACGCGGGACGGGAGAGTGGACACCGCGAGGCGCCCGCACCCATTATGTGCGTATGAGCGCACGCATGCAGCTATCACCTGCGCACGGTGCGCACCCGCAAGATCCGGGCGCCGAGCACTTCGCCCATGCGGCCGAGGTCCTCGGTCTCCTCGCCGACCGCACCCGGCTCGCCCTGCTGCACACCCTCGGCACGGGCGAGGCGGACGTCACGACACTGACTGCCGCGTGCGGCGCGGCCCGCCCCGCGGTCAGCCAGCACCTCGCCAAGCTGCGCCTCGCCGGACTCGTTTCCGTACGCAAGGAAGGGCGACGGATGGTCTACGGCCCGCCCGACGGGCACCTGCGCCGCGTGGTCGACGAGGTCCTGAACCTCGCCGACCACCACCTCAGCGGCGCGGCCACCCACGACTGAGCGTGCCTCAGGCGTAGGTGCGCCTGCCACGCCGGTAGGCGATCTCCCCCAACGCGATGTCCACGGCGAGGAAGGCCGCCAGCGGGATGCCGAGCAGCGGCACGAAGTAGCCGAGCACGGCGATCACCGCCATCAACGGGACCAGGACGTACGCCGGTACGTTCTGCCACGTCCCGCGCGGCAGCGGACGCCCGAAGGAACTGCCGCGCCCGCGCTGCCACCACATGCGGTACCCCCACACGATCATCAGGATCAGGCCGAGGGCGAGAACGGCGAGAGCGACCTGGTTGGCGAGCCCGAACAGCGTGCCGGTGTGCGCGTCGATGCCCCAGCGGGTCAGCTTGGCGAGCACGGGGTAGTCGGCGAACCGCAGTACTTCGGTGACCTCACCGGTGGCCGGGTCGACGGCGACGGAGTCCTGCTTCTCGGGCCAGCTGCGCTGGATCTGCCGGACGACGTACGTGGACGACGCGTCGGCGGGCGGCACGACCTCGACCGGGTCGGAGAGCCCCTCGGCACGGGCGGACTTCAGCACGGCGTCGAGCCCGGCACCGCCGCCGGTGGCGCCGGACGAGCCCGATCCACCATGGCCCGCGTGCTCTCCCCCGCCCGCGGCGGCCGCCGTCAGCTCCGGCGTCGTCTGCCCGATGGCCTCGCGCAGGTCGCCGACGCTCTGTCCCGCGTACGTCGACCAGGTCAGCCCCGTCGCCGACAGGAAGATCAGTCCGGCGGCGGCCCACACACCCACCGAGCCGTGCAGCGAGAGCGTGCGCCGACGGCCGGTGGCCCCGCGCAGCTTGCGCTGGGACCTTCGCCGGCCGAACCACAGCACCAGACCGCCGCCCGCGATCACCCACAGCCAGCTGGCGGCGAGTTCGCTGTAGAGGCGGCCGGTCTCGCCCAGGTGCAGATCGCGGTGGAGCTCGTCGATCCAGGTGCGCAGCGGCAGCGCGCCGGTTGAGCCGTACTGCTCAAGGGCGCCCCGCACTTCGCCGTTGTAGGGGTTCACGAACACGGCGAGGGTGTGGTCGGCGTCCACGCCCGGCGCTCCGGACAGCAGCACACGGGTGGTCGCGCCGTCCTCCGGCGAGGGCCGTACCGCGTTGACCGTGCCCTCGGGGTGCGCCTTGCGGGCGGCGGCCACCTGTTGCGAGATCGGCAGCTCGGTCTTGTTCTCGCCGACGGGGACGCGCAGTTCGTGGGAGTACACGATCTTCTCGGCCTGGTACGAGCAGGCGTACAGGAGTCCCGTGGTGGCGGCGACGAGCAGGAAGGGGGCGATGAGCACCCCGGCGTAGAAGTGCAGTCGCAGCACGAGCGGACGCAGCGACGCCCACCCGGACCGTCCTGCGGAGGGCGGCGGCGCCCCCTGGGTCTCCTGCCCGTCATCCGGGGCGAGGAGTGTGGGTTCGGCGGACATGAGCTGCTCTCCTGGATCAACGGCGGTGCGGATCGGCCGTGGCCGGCCGGTGCAGGAGTCGGCCGGCGAGGCGGAAAAGTTCCCGGAGAAGGCCATGAATTTGCGCCAGGCGCGCCCCAGGGGCGGGTGCGGGGAGATCCGGGGCCACGGGGAGGATCCGGCGGACCGCCGCGCGCCGCGATCGCTTTTCCCCGCGCCGTTCACCGGCGGCAGGGGCAGAACTGGCGTCGGGAGACCGGAACCCACAGGACCGGGAGCCTCCCTGGACCGGGCCCCAAGACTCCGTTGGGGACGCGATGCTCCAGGGCCGCGAGTTGTTCGACAGCCATGCCTCGCGTGCCGACCACCTCGACAACCAGGCCCCCGCCACCGCCGCCGACGCCCTCTCCGCGTGCGAACAGGCCGTGACCGCCTGCGCGGTCGGCATGCTCGCCGAGAAGGTGGCCGACGAACTGCGGGCCGCCGTCAACCGCGATCGGAACTGCGCCGACGTGGCCTCCGCCACGCGGTGCGTGATGGCCTGTGAGCACGGCCATGAGCTGCGTGCCCGGCATGCGCCGCAGCACGAGCACTGCCGCCTCTACTCCGAGGCCACCGACAGCGCGGCGGCCGCCTGCCGCGAAGTCCTGCGGAGTCTGCGGGCCCTGGGCGTCGGGCCCCGCTCAGTCGGCCGTCCCGGCGTTCCCGGGGAGCAGTTCGCGCAGCATGGCCTCGAACTCGTCAGCTGTGACGGGCGTGTCCGCGAGGAGCGCCTGTAGAAGCAGGCCGTCGTAGGCGTTGGCGAAGAGCTTGACGCGCAATGGATCGTCGGTGAAGAGCCGGGCGAAGGCGCACAGCGTGTCCGCCCAGTGCCGCGTGGGCCCGCGCAGGTCGGGCCTGCGCGAGGCGAGCAGGCACAGTTCGAACTCGGCGAGCAGCCGCCCTGGGGCCGTGAGCAGGTCGGCCATCAGGCGGGCGAGGGCGCCGCGCTTGTCGGCGCCCTCGTCGGGTGCCTCGATCAGCCGGCGCAGCCGCTCGGAGTCCTCGTTCATGCAGGACGTCAGCGCCGCGGTCAGCAGGGCGTCGATGCTCTCGAAGTAGTACGTGCTCGCGGTGGTCGGCAGCTCCGCCTCGCGGGCCACCTTGCGGTGGGTCACCCCCGAGGCGCCGTCACGCGCGATCACGCGCAAGGTGGCCTCGATCAGTTCACGTCGACGGCGTTCGCCCTTGGCCCGACGGCCGTCGGTGATCGACTCGTTCAGTGTGCGACTCCTGTCCGGTGACGGTCTCCGCGACGATACCTGGCTGGTGAGGCCCTCTCGCAGCCTCCTCCCCCTCGGCCGCCCGCGCCGTCTCGGCGCTCACGTGCCGGTAGCTCAGCAGGGTCGTCAGGAGCGCGAGTGCGCCCATGGCCAAGGACACGACGAAGCCGGCCCGGGTCCCGAAGGAGTCCACGACCTGTCCCGAGGCGGCGGCGCCGAGCGCCACGCCGATCTGCAGGCCCGCGATCATCCAGGTCATCCCTTCGGTGAGCCGGGCCGCGGGAGTGAGCTTCTCGACGATGCCCATGATGGTGACCATGGTGGGCGCGAAGAACACGCCGGCGAGGAAGACCGCGGCGGACAGGGTCGCGATGCTGTTCACGACGAGGAACGGCAGTGTCGTCAGGGCCGTGCCCGTCACCCCGAGCACGAGGAGCCGTGGGAGCGGCACGCTCCACTTCAGCGCACCGAAGGTCAGCCCCGAGACGGCGGACCCGACGGCGTACACGGCGAAGACGATCCCCGCGGACCCCTTCTGCCCCTGCTCCTGGGCGAAGGCGAGCCCCATCGTGTCGACGGTCCCCGCGATGGCGCCGCCGAACATCAGCGTGAGCGCCATCGCGAGAAGCGAGCCGGACCTGATCGCCGACCGCCCCGCGCCGCGGGCCTGCGGCTGCACGGGCGGTTCGGTGCGCTTCTGCGGGACGAAGAGCAGTACCCCCACGACGAGGAGCACCGCCGCGACCATCGGCCCCGCTTCGGGGAAGAGGGCCGTGCCAAGGACCACGGCGATGGCGGGCCCCACGATGTACGTGAGCTCGTCGACCACGGATTCCAGGGAGTACGCGGCGTTGAGCCGCGACGAACCGCGGTACAGATGGGTCCAGCGGGCCCTGACCATCGCGCCCATGCTCGGCATGAACCCGGCCAGGAACGCGAAGACGAAGAGGGTCCACACGGGCGCGTCGTAGTACGCGCACAGCAGCAGCCCGCCCAGCGCCGCGACGCTGACGCCGGTGGCGGGAAGCAGCACACGTCCCTGCCCCAACCGGTCGACCACGCGCGATATCTGAGGGCCTATCAGTGCCATGGACAGCGTGAACGTCCCGGCGACGGCGCCCGCGAGCGCGTACTCACCCCGGAGCTCGGACAGCATCGTGAGGATGCCCATGTGGGTCATCGGCAGCGGCAGCCGCGCGAGCAGCCCGGCCGCGGAGAAGCCCTTGGCCCCGGGGGCGGAGAACAGCACGCGGTAGGGGTTAGCCATCGAGCGCCCCTCGGCTGTTTCCGGGCAGCAGGAAGTGGTGCATTCGGGCCTCCGCGGCGCATCACAAGAAACTTGAACGAACGTCCCACTTTCTATCACGGGCGGTGTCTCGGAGGGACGGGGCCCTGCTCACCGGTCCGGTTCGCCCCGCGCTCCGCGATCCGGCAAACTGCCCGGATGGACTACGAGTTCTGGAACGACATCCACACCCGCGGCGGCATCCCCGCGGTCAAGAGCGCACTGGAGGAGCTTGCGGAGCGCGGCTCTCCGGAGGACGTGGACGCCGCGATGGATCTGGCCTGCCAGGTCATCGCCGACGACACCGCCCGCCTCCAGGCCCGCGCGGATCAGGCCGAGGCCAGGCTGCGGATGCTGACCGACGAGGCGCGTGAGGTGGGCCGGCAGGTCGACGCGCACGCCGGGGCCGAGGGGTCCGCCGACGCCGAGCCGTCGGAGCGCGCAGAGCGTGAGTGACCGTCACCGGGCGCCGGGCAGCTGAGCCGCGGAGCTGCTTGGCGCTTTCGGGGCTCCACCGGTGGGCCCGACCGGTGCTAGCGTCCGAGCGTCCGGCGCGTACCGCGTCGGCGCCCCTTCACCGTCTTCTCGAGCACGCCAATCTGTCGAATCTCACGAGCTTCTCGAGCGCAATTCCTTGACCGGCCACCCGTCGCTGAAAGGGATGCACCATGACCGTGGAAGACCTCGGCGCAAGCGGCACGACGGCCCCCACCCCCGAAGAAGTCGGGGCGATGTACGACCAGTTCGGCGACATGCTCGCCATGACGCTCGGCTCGACCGCGCTTCACATCGGCATGTACGCGCCGCACGGCGAGCGCCCGCCCGCCACCACACTGACCGCGCTGGCCGACCTCGCCCAGGACCGGCAGACCGAATTCCTCGTCGACACCATCGACTTGGCGCCCCACGAGCACCTGCTCGACATCGGCTGCGGCACCGGCGGCCCGGCCGTCCGCCTGGCAGAGCGCACCGGCGCCCGCGTCACCGGGATCAATGTCAGCAAGAGCCAGCTCGCCCGGTGCCAGGATCGCCTCACGGCCCGGGACCTCACATCCCGGGGCCTCGCCGAGCGGGTCGACTTCGCCTACGGCAACGCCATGCGACTGGACTACGCGGACGCCGCGTTCGACGCCGCCTGGTCCATCGACTGCGTCCCCCACCTCTCCGACCGGCCCGCAGGGCTCCGTGAAGCCCTGCGGGTGCTGCGCCCCGGCGGACGGTTCCTGTTCACGGAGTTCACCCTGCGCGGCCGCCCCACCGCCGAGGAAGTGCAGGCCTACACGCGGATGTGGACCTGTCCCCCGCTCACCCCGTTCGCCACACTCGTCGACGAACTCCAGCAGACCGGCTTCCGCGTCGAATCCGTGCGGGACATGACCGCGAACGCGGCGCTGTGCGGCGAGCTCATGTGCGTGCTCTACGAGGACCGGCGCGGCGAGATGGAGGAGCGGTTCGGCAAGGAGGCCCTGACCCACACCGATCCGCTGATGGCCCCCTACCGCTCCTTCTGCCGCAACCACATGGACTACTACCTGCTCGTCGTGCGCGCCCCCGAGGCCTGACGCGTCGCACGCTCGGGCGCGACCCGCAGGCCTACCGCGGGTCAGTTCACGGTCACCGTGACGACGGGCGAGACGGTGGCGCCGGCGGCGACGCGCAGTTCGTTCTTGCCCTTGATGCCCAGTTTGACGCGCAGGCCATAGCTGCCGGACTTGTTGACGACCGTACTGGCGGGCAGGGCCTTCCACGCCCCGCGCTGCTTCTGCTGCAGGGTCACCTTGCTCCCGGCCTTCAGTCCGGTCGCCTTGCCCGTGATGCGCAGCTCCTGCCAGGCGCGGACGTGGGAGACGGACGCCTTCGCCGTGAGCGTGGCCGGGGCGGGCTTGGCCGCGGCCTGCGCCGGGAGCGGCTCCGGGCCGCGCCCGTCGGCGAGCGCGGCGGTGGCGGGAATCAACAGAACCGATCCGGCGAGAGCGGAGACGGCGGCGGTGCGCAGAAGGCTGTGGCGGCGGGTGTTTCGCATAACGGCAGTGATCCCCTTGGGTGTCGGTCAGTACGCGGTCCTCGTCGTGCGACGAGCCGCACCATGAGGAACATAAACGTATGCACCCGACATTGCGATCACCCCGAGAGCGCGTAACGGAATCCGGTAAAACCGGTCACAGCGCCGCAACTGCCCTCGCTGCCCGGCCTGATCAGCGCCGGACCAGGTGGGCATGGGTGGCGGTCGCGGAACTGACGAGCTCGGTCACCTGATAGCCGTCGATCCCGTCGGCCACGTTGTCGAGCAGCCGCTCGCCCCGGCCGACGAGGAGCGGGACGACGACCAGATGCATCTCGTCGATCAGCCCGGCGCGCAGATACTGCTGCACGGTGGCCGAACCGCCTCCGATGCGTACGTCCTGGCCCGCCGCCGCGTCGAAGGCTCGCGCGAGGACCGTATCGATGGGCTCGTCGGTGAAGTGGAAGGTGGTCCCACCCTCCATCGCGAGCGAGGGCCGCACATGGTGGGTGTGGACGAACACGTCATGGTGGTAGGGCGGGTTGTCACCCCACCAGCCCTTCCACGACTCGTCCTGCCACGGACCGCGCTGCGGACCGAACATGTTGCGGCCCATGATGGTGGCGCCGATGTTCTCCTCGCTGCGCTCGATGCACTCGACGTCGATCCCCGACTTGCCGTCGGCGCGGTCGCGCATGGCGGCGATCATCCAGTCGTGCAGCCCTTCGATCCCGTCCCCGAAGGGCTCGTCGAGGCGCTGATGGGGGCCGGCCGCGAAGCCGTCCAGGGAGACGGTGACGTTGTGTACGCGCACTTTCGGCATGACGTTCTCCTCCTGGGTGTCCTGCTCTCATCTTGGCGTCGAACGAACCACGGCGGGATCGACACACGCGCAGAGAAATCAGGCCAGGATTCTGACGCAGGTCCGCGACGTCGCCGCGTTCAGATCCCGAGCACGGCCTTCGCCGTCATGAAGTAGATGATCAATCCGGTCGCGTCGACGAGTGTGGTGACCATCGGCGCCGACACCACGGCTGGGTCGATCCGCAGCCGCCTGGCGAGCAGCGGCATCGTGCCGCCGATGGTCGCCGCCCAGCCGCAGATGACCACCAGGGTGATCCCGACCACCAGGGCGATCTTGGCGCTGACGAACAGCGTGCCCACGACCACGCCGAGGATCGCGAGCAGCGAGCCAAGGACCAGACCGACGCGGCACTCCCGCCATATGACCTTCAGCAGGTCCGAGCCGCGCACTTCGCCTACGGCCAGGGCACGTACGCACGCGGTGGCGGCCTGCGCCCCGGCGTTGCCGCCTGCGCCGATGAGCATCGGGATGAACATGGCGAGCTGCGCGGCCTTCTCCAGCGTGCCCTCGAAGGACTGGGTCACGCTGACGGTCAGCGTCGCCGCGACGAGCAGCAGGCTCAGCCACAGTGCCCGGTAGCGTGCGAGCTGCCACACCGTCGCGGCCATGTAGTGCCCGGCCCAGGGCGCGGCACCTGCCTGCCGGGCGACGTCCTCGGTGTCGGCGGCCTCGATGACTTCGAGCGCGTCGTCGATGGTGAGCAGCCCGAGGAGCCGGTTCTCGCTGTCGACGACCGGCATGTTCAGGTCGTTGGTCTCGCGCATCAGCCGGGCGGCCCGCTCGGCCGAGTCGGTGGCGTACACGGACACCGGCTCGGTCACGACCAGCGCGGAGACCATCGTCTGCGGCGGGCTGAGCACCAGCTCGCGCAGTTCCGCGATGCCGGTGAGGCGCTTCCCGTCGTCCACGACGGGAAGCGTGTAGACCGTCTCGGCCTGACCGCCCTTCTCCCGTACGACCTCCAACGCCTGCTGCACGGTGAGGTCCTGACCGAGTGCCACGACCTCGGGGGTCATGTATCGGCCGACGGAGCCCTCCGGATAGCCGAGCAGTGCGGATGTCATCCGCCGCTCGTGCGCGCTGAGTCCCGCGAGCACCCGATTGGCGACCTTGGCGGGGGCTTCCCGCAGCATCCTGGCCCGGTCGTCGGGGTCCATGCCCTCGACGAGGTCCAGGAAGTTGTGATCGCGCAGCCCCTCCAGGATCTGCTGCTGGTCGACCGGCTCCAGCTCCTCGAAGACGGTCAGCGCCCGGTCCTTGTCGAGGAGCCGGAAGGCCATGCCCGCGTCGACCGCGTCCATCCGGCCGAGCTCGTCGGCGATGACGTGGGGCGGATTGGTCTCCAACCACTCAAGAGCTGCGTGCAGTTGATGGCTCTTGAGTATGTCCTGCAACGACTCGGGGAGCTCCGGGCGCAGCTCGTCGGGCAGGTTCGTCTGAGGCATGGGACAGGTCCTCGGCGCAGCGGTGAGACACAAAACGGGGCACCCAGGGGCAGAGCGCGCCGATGAAGGCTACACGTGCTCGATGAACGCGCCGCGGTCGCACCTCTCGATGGCTCGACGGGTCACTGCGCCCGCGCGGTTCGGCGGCGGACGAGGCTGATCAGGGACGGTCCGCCGCGCAGGCACCACAGGGCGATGACGGGGTCACAGATGGCGCAGCCCAGGGACGAGTCGTGGGCGAAGGGGATGATGGGGTTGCCCTTGTAGTGGTGGAGCAGGTCCCATCCGGTGTGGAGCAGCCAGGCGATGCCGATGAAGGTCCAGGACTCCAGGCCGCGGTAGGCGCAGTAGGTGACGGCGGCGGCGAAGAGGAACTCCCAGCCGCCGAAGCCGCCGCCGCTCAGGTAGGCGGCCCCCGCCCCGGCCACCATGATCGCGTTGAAGCGGCGGCGCCGGTCCGGCTCGCGGATCAAGGACATCACGAGGGCGTAGAGAACGCCGATCAGTATCGGCGCGACATAGGTCATGACCTGCATGGAGTTCCCTCGGTGGTGGTGCGCGCCCGGTCCTTGCCGGGATCACCGCCGAAGCTACCCAGGCCCGGGACCACCTCCCAGTGGCATTAATGACATCCTTCAACGGGATAGCGCCACCGGGAGTGCGGCCTCCTCACCCCGGCCCCTCACCGCTCCCTGTTCTCGCGACGGCGCACCTCACTGCCCGCCAGGACGGACTCGATCCCGTGACGCCGTTCCCCCAGAACCTGACGGCAGTTGGCGGCTTCCGCCGCCGGGCCGAAGGGCTGCGAGGCGCGGCGCGCCGCTACCGCCGCCGCGGTGTCGGCGGTCACGAGGTCGGCGTTGATCGCCGTCGCGGCGGTCATGCCGGAGGCCGCGGACACCATGACTCCGGCCACGAGGTCGGTGACGTTGCCCGCGGCCCACACCCCGGCGACGCCCGTGAATCCCGTGGCGTCCGACTCCACGTAACTCCCCACGCCTCTGGGGTGGTCGACGCTCGTCAGGCCGAGATCCGCGAGCATCCCACCGCGCGCCTCGAACCGCGGAGCCACGGCGAGAGCCCGCACCGGGATGTGCCTGCCCGAGGCCAGCCGGACGCCGCAGAGCCGGTCCTCCTCGACATCCAGACCGGCCACCTCACCATCGACCACCGCGATGTCGCGGGCGGCCAGTTGCTCCCACTGCTCCTCGGTCAACTCGCCCGCGGTGTGCAGGAACAGGGTCACGTCGGGCGACCACTGCCGGAACAGCAACGCCTGGTGCATGGCCATCATCGGACCGGTCGCCAGGACGCCGATCGTCTCGTCGCGCACCTCCCAGCCATGGCAGTACGGGCAGTGCAGGACGTCACGGCCCCACCGCTCGCGTACCCCGGGGACGTCGGGAAGTTCGTCGACGAGCCCCGTCGTCACCAGCAGACGTCGCCCGCGGTGGCTCCGGCCGCCCGCGGTGTCCACCGCGAAGCCCTCGCCGACCCGACGCACTGCCGTGACCAGGTCCGACACGATCCGCCCGCCATACCCGATGACCTCATCGCGTCCGATCCGCAGCAGTTCGCCCGGCGCGAGGCCCTCGCGGGAGAGAAACCCGTGCACCCCGTCGGCGGGGGCGTTGCGCGGCTCCCCGGAGTCGACCACCAGCACGGAGCGCCTGGCCCTGGCCAGGGTCAGCGCCGCCGACAGACCGGCCGCACCGCCCCCGACCACCACCACATCGGCTACCGCATCCAGTCCTACGATGTCTTGCTCGTTCGTCTCAGTCATGCCGACACCGTGCGCCCGGCACCTGAGTTCCGGCAAGCTTCCTTGCTGTTTCGGCAAAGAGCAGCGCGGTCGCTCACCGCTCGCACCTCATTTCCCCGACCAGTGTGGGCACTTGGTCCGAGGGAGACGTGGCCGCGGCTTGTCGTAGCGTATGGCGACCGCCCGGGACCGTCTGAGCCCCCGCGGTCTTCTCAAGCACGGGCTTGACCATGAGGGAGGACGAGATGGAGCCATCGGAACTCCGCCGCGCAGTTGATGCAGGACGGGCGACCGCTTCGGAGCTGGGCCTTGAAGTCAACGATGTGGTCGTCATCCACAACTCGGACCGCGTCGCGCTGCGTCTGGCCCCTTGCGATGTTCTGGCCCGGGTCGCGCCTCCGGGGCATCTGGCTGATTCCGAGTTCGAAGTGGAGGTTGCCCGCCGCCTCGCCGACACCGACGCTCCGGTGGCTGAGCTCGATCCCCGGGTCGCCCCCCGAGTATTTCTGCGTGACACCTTCGCCATCTCACTCTGGACCTACTACGAACCCGTGGAATCAGAGATCGCGCCGACCGACTACGCAGACGCGCTCCTGCGGCACCATGCCGCCCTGCGTCAAGTCGATCTGGACGCACCGCATTTCACCGATCGAGTCGCCGCGGCACTCAGAGAGGTGGACGACCGGGAGCGGTCCCCCGAGCTGCCCGACTCCGACCGGGAACTCCTCAGCGACACACTCAGTGGACTCAGCGCCTCGATTGGCATCACGAGCGCCGGCGACCAGCTGTTGCACGGCGAGCCGCATCCGGGGAACCTCCTCAACACGAACAGAGGGCCGCTTTTCGTAGACCTCGCCACGTGCTGTCGTGGGCCGATCGAGTTCGACCTCGCCCATGCACCCGAAGAAGTGGGAGAGCACTATGCGGGGGCCGACCACGGCCTGATTGACCGGTGCCGCGCCCTGAACTGGGCGATGTTCTCGGCCTGGCGCTGGCGCCGAGACGACCAAATGCCTGACCGGGGCCATTGGAGAGTGGAGGGGCTCAACAGGGTTCGTGCTGCACTGGACCGCTAACGTCGAAGGTTCACCGCGTCTCGTCGCGCTCGCTTCTTCTGGCGACGCGCTGGGCTTGCCCGTTGTGCACATCGCTCACCCACTCCCAACCGGGCTTGGCCGATGGGCCGATGCGTGGGTCATCGGGAGCATGGCCGTCACGCAAGGCATGCACGTACGCCCGATCCTGGTCGATCCGTACGCGTAGCTGATCAGCTCCGCCTACGGACCCGTGACCGGGGACGAGTACTTCAACGTCGCCCGCCACGCCCTCGAGCAGCCGCAGCCCGACAAGGTAATCCTCAAGCGGGTCAGCGGTGTCGTCGAGCATCGGAATCAGGACATCGGAAAGCATGTCGCCTGCGACGAGAACGCCGCACTCCTCGATCAACAACGCCGCATGGCCCGGGGCATGAGCCGGATGCTCAATAATCCGGACTTGAGGGCCATCCCAAGGAATCCGCGCGGTTTCGGCAGGCAGACCGGTAATGAGGCCGAACAGGTCCAGCGGTACATCCTCGGCGATTTCCGGCGGCAGCCCCTCGGCGACGCGGGCCTTCCAGCCCGCCTTCGCCAGCAGATCTCGCATATAGGCCGCACAGCGGGCCGTACCGTAACGGGGCGCTTCGCCGAGTTCGGCGTGCCAGAGCACGTGATCCCAATCAGGATGCGTCGAGAAGCCTGCGACAACGGGCTGGCCCAACTCGCGAATGTCGTTCGCGAGGCAGGCCATTTCATCGCCTTTGATCCCGGGGTCGACGAGCAACACGCCGGACCGGCCCCGCACGACAACCGCGTTGTTCTGGAGCAACTCGCTCTGGTGGATCAGCACACCCTCCGCGACCTGTCTCAGCACGGTGGCCCCCTCCGCTTGTGACGTGCAGTCGCTCGCTCCTCGAGACGGTACTCCTCGTCCGTCTCTCTGCGCCGACCCGGCGAACCTATGCGGTCAGAGCACTGGCCATGGCGCGCCGGACGCTCTCGTGGAGCAGGGCGCGACGCTGCTCGTGCAGTTCTGGAGGCTCTTGGGCGGTCGCGGCGTAGACATTGCTGACCGGTGACCAGGCCATGGACATGGCGATGACCATGGCCATCACGTCGAACGGGTCCCCCTCGCGCACCAGACCCGCGGCCTGCGCCTCGGCGATGGCGCGCAGCTTGCGGTCGTCGAGGCGGTCCGGGTCGTCGACCAGGTGGCCTTCGGGGCGTCGCTCCAGGCGCGCCCAGGTGGCCAGGCGGATGAGGTCGGGGCGGCGGAGGTACTCGTCGTAGAGGCGCACAGCCCAGTCCGCGAGGTCCGTGGCGTCGATGGGCACGACGTTCACGATCCGCTCCAGCGAACCGAAGAAGATGGCGTCGAAGAGCCCTTCCTTGTTCCCGAAGTAGGAATAGAGCTGCGCCTTGTTCGTGCGCGCGGCGGCCACGATCCGCTCGATGCGCGCTCCGGCGATCCCGTGCTCGGCGAATTCCTGCGTCGCCACGTCGAGGATGCGCTGGTAGGTCGCGGCTCCGCGCGTGGTCAAGGGCTGGTCGGCCATGTCCGCCAGGCTACCAAACAGAACAGTTGGTTTGCCTGAAGGGTCCGAGGCCCTCTACTCTCCAATGAAATAGACCGAACAGTCTGTCTGAGGATCCGAGGAGGGCCCCATGAGGACCACTGCGAGCTGGCAGGCCGACGGCCCGGCGTCGACGGCCGACGGCCCGGCGTCAACGCTGCGGCGGACTCCGCTGAAGCGGCGCGACCTGCGCCCCGACGACCTCGCGGTCCGTGTGGACTACTGCGGGGTCTGCCACACGGATCTGCACGCCGTCCAGGCACGCGACGACGGCCAACCCCTGGTGCCGGGGCACGAGTTCACGGGCGTGGTGACCGAGACGGGGCCCGAGGTCACAGGCTTCGCCGTCGGCGATGCGGTGGCGGTGGGCAACATCGTCGATTCGTGCGGCACGTGCGCCATGTGCCGGGCCGACCAGGAGAACTTCTGCCACGCGTTCCCGACCCTGACCTACGGCGGCGTCGACCGCCACGACGGGTCGACCACCCAAGGCGGCTACTCCCGCGAGTACGTCGTCCGCGCGGACTTCGCCTACCCGCTTCCCCCTGGCCTGGATCCGGCCGCCGCCGCTCCCCTGCTCTGCGCCGGGATCACCGTCTGGGAGCCGCTGCGTGCCCTCGATGTAGGGCCGGGGGCCCGCGTCGCCGTGGCGGGCCTTGGCGGCCTGGGCCATCTCGCCGTCAAGATCGCCGTGGCGCTCGGCGCCGAGACCTCCGTCATCAGCCGGTCGCGGGACAAGGCCGACGACGCGCATCGCCTCGGCGCCCACGAGGTGATCGTCTCCACCGATCCGGACCAGATGGCCGCCGCCCGCGACCGGTTCGACGTCGTCATCGACACCATCGCCGCCCCGCACGACCTCGGCCCTTACCTGCGCGTTGTCGCGATGGACGGGACACTCAGCCACCTCGGGCACCTCGGGCCCGTCACCCTGGAGACCACCGACCTGCTCATCGGACGCAAGCGACTGAGCTCCGCGGGAAGCGGCGGAAGGCCCGCGACCGCCGCCATGCTCGCCTTCTGTGCCGAACACGGCATCACCGCCGACATCGAGGTGCTCCCCTCGGCCCGCGTGAACGAGGCACTCGACCGGCTCCGGCGCAATGACGTCCGCTACCGATTCGTGCTCGACCTGTCCGACCTGGACTGAGAAGCCACCCGTTGCCCCTGCTCAGTGCGCGGTGAGACCGCCGTCGACGACAAGCTCCGAGCCGGTGACGAACGAGGAGTCGTCGCAGGCGAGGAAGAGAATGGCGGGCGCGATCTCGTCGGCGTGACCGGCTCGGCGCATGGGGGTGCGCTGGATGTCCGGCTGCTGATCGCCCTGCTCGTCCAGGATTTCCTGGATCATCGGCGTGGCGATCACCCCGGGGTGCAGCGAGTTGACCCGTACTCCCTGCCGCGCGTACTCGACCGCCGCGGTCTTGCTCAACAGGCGCACCGCGCCCTTGGACGCCTGATAGGCCGCGGCGGAGCCGCTTCCCACGAGTCCGAGCACCGACGACGTGTTGATGACCGAGGCGTTGCCGCCGGCGCGCAGGAGCGGCATGGCCGACTTCATGCCGAGCCAGGTGCCTTTCTGGTTCACGGCGATGACGCGGTCCCAGTCCTCCTCCCGCGTCTCTTCGATACCCGGCCAGTCCACGATGCCGGCGAGATTCACGAGCACGTCCAGCGTGCCGAACCGGTCGCGCACGAGGGCGATCACCTTCTCCCACTCCTGCGCCGAGGAGACATCGAGGTGGGCGGTGACGACCCTCGTGCCGTATTCCTCGATGCGGTGGGCCAGGTCCCGCAAGGGGCCGTCGGCGACATCGGTGATCACCAGGTGGCCGCCCTCGCGGGCGAAGAGTTCGGCGGTCGCCGCGCCGATGCCGCCGGTCGCGCCGGTGATCAGTGCGACCTTGCCGTCAAGTCGCTGCCGCGCCATGGGTGTTATGGAGGTCATGGAGGTCATGGAGGTCATGGAGGTCATGCAAATGGTCCTTGGTTCTTGTTGGTGCTGAGGGCGGTGTCGGGGCGTCTGGCTGTCGCCTCCCTGATCTCGCTGCTCGCCCCGGTAGCTGGGGCCAGGGGCCGCCTGTGCGTCACGGGGACGTCTGCTCCCGGTACAGCACGAGGTGCTCGTGGTAGAGCACGCCGCCTCGGATGTCGCCGGTCGCGGTGAAGCCGGTGTCGTCGACGTAGTCCAGGTGGCTGCCGGTCACCGTGTACCGGCCGGTGTACGCGCTGCTCCGCTCGCCGCGAGCCTCGTCGTAACGGCCGTCCGCCAAGAGTTCCTGACGGATGTGACCGTCCGCGGTCACCCACATCCCGACCACGTCGACGGTGTCTTCGTCACCAGAGGTGGTCCTGCCCATGGCCAACTCCTCTCCTCGTTGCTGCGGCTGTTGCCCGCTCCACCGAGTCTGCGCAGGTCAGGGGGCATCAACCAGGACGCGTGCTGCCTGGGTGCAGCACACCCAGGCAACGCGCCCAGCCGCCGCCTAGCCTGAAACACATGGACGACAACCACCTGGGAGACTTCCTGCGCGCACGCCGTGCCGCCCTGCGGCCGGAGGATGCCGGCATCGCGAGCCATGGAACCCGCCGCGTCGCCGGTCTGCGCCGTGAGGAGGTCGCCGTCCTGGCCGGGGTGAACTCCGACTACTACACCCGTCTGGAACAGGGGCGCGATCGCAACCCCTCACCCCAGGTCCTCAAGTCCCTCAGCCACGCGCTGCGGCTGGACGCCGATGCCCGCGCGCACCTGTACCGGTTGGCCGGGGCTTCATCGACCGATCGGTCGTCCGCCCTCACCACCGAGCGGGTCAGCCCGGCCCTCCGCCAGCTGATGGACGGCTATGGCCACACCCCGGCGTCCGTACTCAGCCCCACCCTGGACCTCCTGGCCACCAACACCCTGACCGATGCCCTCTACGCGCCCTTCGCCCCTGCGGACAACCTGGCCCGCATGGTCTTCCTCGACCCTGCGGGACGTACGTTCTACCAGGACTGGGACCGGGCGGCCGAGGCCATCGTCGCCAACCTGCGCCAGGCAGCCGGCTTCGACCCGGACCACCCGCGCCTGCGTGAACTCGTCGCCGAACTCGCCCAGCACAGCACGGACTTCACCCGCCTCTGGAAGGCTCACGCCGTGCGCGGCAAGACAAGGGACGCCAAGCACCTCCTCCACCCGGACGTCGGCCCCCTCACGCTCACCTACCAGGCCTTCGACGTACGCGATGCCCCTGGCCAGCAGCTCGTCATCTACCACGCCGATCCCGGAACCAGCACGGATGAAGCGCTGCGTCTGCTCGGCTCGGTACACGCGACGCGCACGCGTACCGGCTGAGCGGGCTGCTCCCAGGGAGCCTCCGCACGCTGTCCGCCGGTACGGCCATTGCGGCCACCGCGGCAACCATTCCGGGCCCAGCGCCCACTACGAGGCGAGCCGCTCATCGGAAACTCCCCGAAGGAGACGTTCCCATGACCATCCCCCGCTCCCCTCTGCTCGACCGGGTCAGATCCCGCTTACGGACCTCGGTACGCGCCAGGCGTCTGGCCTCCCTCGCCGGCGCCACGGGCATCGCCGCCGCGGCCGTGCTGGCCGTCCCGGGCTCGGCCGCCGCTCACGGCGTGGCCATGATGCCCGGGTCGCGCACCTACCTCTGCTACAAGGACCTGCTCGCCAACTCCTCCACCCAGATGCCGACCAACCCCGCCTGCAAGGCGGTAGTTCAGGAGGCGGGCACCACGCCGCTGTACAACTGGTTCGCGGTGCTCGACTCCAACGCGGGCGGCCGCGGCGAGGGTTACGTCGAGGACGGCACGCTGTGCAGCGCGGGCGACCGCAGCCCCTACGACTTCTCCCCGTACAACGCCGCCCGCACCGACTGGCCCGTCACCCATCTCACCGGCGGCGCCACCATCGAAGTGAACTACAGCAACTGGGCGCACCATCCCGGCGAGTTCAAGGTGTACGTCACCAAGGAGGGCTTCGACGCGGGGGAGCCGCTCGGGTGGTCGGACCTGGAGAACGTACAGACCGTCCAGAACCCGCCGCAGGAGGGCGGTCCCGGCAGCGAGTCGGGCCACTACTACTGGGACCTGCAGCTGCCCGAGCGCACCGGTCAGCACATTCTGTTCGTCCAGTGGATCCGCTCCGACAGCCAGGAGAACTTCTTCTCCTGCTCGGACGTGGTCTTCGACGGAGGCAACGGAGAGGTCACAGGCCTGACCGGCGGCGAACCTTCCGGCGCCGCGGTCACCGCGCTCGGCGCGGGCGAGGAGAACACCAAGGCCGAGGCGGTGCATGAAGGCCATGAAGGGCACGAGGGACACGCGGGGCATGGCGACGACTCGTCGACAGGGTCCCGACCCGTGGCCGACGTAACCCCGGGCATCGAGAGCGCCGCCTCCGAATCGCCCATGGGCTCCCCTGGCCCTGGCCTGGTCGGCGCCCTCGCGGGTGCCGGGGCTGTGACCCTGGCCGGTGGCACTGTCCTGCACCTGTACCTGCGCCACCGCAGGCCGACCACCGATCAGTAAGAGCCACAGAGCTGACGTGAGTCGGAAGTGACATGGCTTCTCGCCCAGGCATTCTTGGTGGCCGCCGTCCACTCCCCCACCGCCCGAGGCGGAAAATCATGTGCAGCCAAGAACTCCGCGCGTTATCGTCGGCCGTATGAACGTCACCGGCCCAGACACCACCGCGACCGCGCGAGCGACCAGCTCGCCGGTTGCCGCCGCCTGACGTACCTCCCCATTCCCACCGGCGACCGGACACGGTCCCCGGTGGTTTTCCGTGGCTCTCACGCCCGGTTCCGGTGTGCGGACCCGTTGTCCGGTGCCTCCCCGCTGTACATGCGAAGGAGCCACCCATGAACACCGAGAAGATGACCACCGAAGACATCGTCCGCACATTCGTCGAGTACTTCGAGGAGCGCGGCCACCGCCGGATCACCGGCTCGACGCTGCTGCCGCCGCCCGGCGACCCGGTGCTGTTCACCACCTCGGGGATGCATCCCCTCACCCCGTACCTGGAGGGGCAGACCCATCCGCTCGGCAGGCGCCTCGTCAATGTGCAGCGCTGTCTGCGGACTACAGACCTGGAGGAAGTCGGCGACTCGACGCATCTGACCGTCTTCGAGATGCTCGGCACCTGGTCGCTCGGCGACTACGAGGGTCCGCGGAGCCTCGACTGGGGTTACGGGCTGCTCACCGACGGCTTCGGCGTCGACCCGCGTCTGCTGCACGCCACGGTCTTCGGTGGCGACGAGCGGCTCGGGCCCGACACCTCTTCGCTGGAGCTGTGGCAAGAGCGCGGGGTGCCGGTGGAGCTCACCGTCGAGGACAACTGGTGGTCCAACGGGCCCACCGGCCCGTGCGGTCCCGACTCGGAGATCTTTCTGTGGACCGGCGACACCCCTCCCGAGTCGACGCCGACACGTGACGACCGCTGGGTGGAGGTGTGGAACCACGTGATGATGCGCCACCGTCGGCTCGTCGACGGGTCGCTCGTGCCGCTCCCCCAGCGCAACATCGACACCGGGCTCGGCCTGGAGCGGCTGGCCTCGCTGCTTCAGGGGCGGACGTCGGTGTTCGAGTGCGATCTCTTCGACCCCTGGCGTCGGCTCGTGCCGGGCCTGTGGCACATGGACGAGCCGTCGCTGCGGCTCGTCTGCGATCATCTGCGCTCGGCCATGGTGGTGATCGGCGACGGGGTACGCCCGGCCAACACCGGCCGCGGCTACGTGCTGCGCCGACTCGTACGGCGGATGCTCACCGTGCTCTGGCGAGACGACCCCTCGCATCAACTTGTCGACCTGCCGGGTGAGTTGGTGCAGCACACCCTGGAGCACTTCCGCCAGGACGTGGATCCGGACGAGGTGCGCCGGGTGCTGGTCGAGGAGGAGCGGCGGTTCAGGCGGCTCCTGGAGCAGGGCCGACAGGTACTTGCCAGGCCCCGGTTCCAGGGCCCGCTCGACGAGGAGGACCTGCACTACCTCCATGACACCCACGGTCTGCCGCGCGATCTGGTCCTGGCCTTGCGTCAGGGGTGACAGGGCGCGACGGCCTACGCCTGTGTCTCGCGGCGCTGGTCAGTGACCGTGCGCAACACATCGACCAGCGCCGCGACCGCCGGGCGGTGTTCGGCAGAGGCGCGGCAGACCACGACGACGTGCCGCTCGATCCGCTCGCGCAGCGGCACCACATCGAAGCGTGAGGCGCGCAGGCCGAGCATCAGCTCGGTCACCGTGCTCACGCCGATGCCCGCCTCGACGAGGGCCAGGGTCGCCGCCGTGTCGGTGACTTCGTGCTGCACGTCCGGTTCGAGGCCGGCACGGCGGCAGGCGGTGCGCACGGCGCGGCCGTAGTAGCTGTCGGCCGACGGCAGGATCCACGCCAGGTCGCGGGTGTCGGCAAGGGCGGCGCGGTCGCGGCCCGCCATCCAGCCGGTGGGCACCGCGAGGGCGAAGCGCTCGCGGTAGAGCCGGGTCACCCGCAGAGCGGCGTCGCGCGGGATGGGCACGTCCGGGTGGTCCAGGCCGAGCGCCAGGTCCACGCCTCCCGAGGCGACGGCGTCGTACACCTCGTCCACGTCCATGTCGCGGCTGTGCACGGCCAGCTCGGGGTGGGCCGCGTGCATCTGGCGCAGGGCGGGCGGCAGGATCTCGGCGGCGGCCGTGGCGAACAGGCCGACCCGCAGGGTGCCGCAGACCACGCCGCCGCCGCGCTCAAGCTCCTCGACGGCTTCGGCCTCCGTGGCCAGGATCCGCTCGGCGTGCCGCGCCAGCGCGGTCCCGGCGTCGGTGAGCTCCACCCGGCGGCCCGCCCTGCGCAGCAGCGGAGTGCCCGCGGCCTTCTCCAGTGCGGCGATCTGCTGGGAGACACCGCCCGGGGTGTAGCCCAGGGCCTGCGCGACGGCGGTGACGGTGCCGCGCCGGGTCAGCTCGACCAGGGACCGCAGCTGAGCACTGGTCCAATCCATGGAGCGACCATATAGAGATCGTCAAAGATCAGGAGCAGTAACTGTTCATGGACGTCAACGGTGGGGTTGCGTCACGATGACGGACAGCTAGCTGATCAGTGCCCCTCAAGTTACTGACCAAGTTACTGACGGCCATGCCCCGCCCGTGGACTGACGCCTCTTCAGGCCCGTCGCTCCGGGTGACGGCCTCTGGAAGGGATCGGCCTTTTGTCCTCCTCACCGTGTCCGTCCACCGCCCCCGCCCCTGCCCCCGCCTTCGCCGCTCTCCCGCCGACCGCCGACGTCGTGATCGTCGGCGGGGGCGTGATGGGCGCCTCCATCGCCTTCCACCTCGCCGAGGCAGGGGTGCGTGACATCGTCGTCGTCGAACGCGGCGAGCTCGCCTGCGGCAGCTCCGGCAAACCGATCGGCGGGGTGCGCGCCCACTTCTCCGACCCGCTCAACATCGAGCTCGGCAGCCGGAGTCTGCGCGCCTTTCAGGACTTCCCGCACCGGCCCGGCGCGGACATCCGCCTGGACACCGTGGGCTATCTCTTCCTGCTCACCGGCGAGCGGCAGGCCGCGGATTTCACCGAGAGCGTCCGGCTCCAGAACAGTCTGGGCGTGCCGAGCCGCGTGGTCGACGCCGACGAGGCCCGGCGTCTGTGCCCGTATCTGAGCACCGACGGCCTGGTGGCGGCCGTCCACTCCCCCACCGACGGGCACGCACGCCCCGGCCTTGTCGTGCACGGGTACGCCGACGCGGCGGCCGGGGCGGGCGTCCGCTTCGCCACGCACACCCGCGTGACCGGCATGGACACCACCGCTGACCGTGTGAGCGCGGTGCACACCGACCGTGGCGCCGTCGCCTGCTCCACCGTGATCTGTACGGCGGGCGCCTGGTCCGGTCAGATCGGTGCCATGGCCGGCGTCGACCTTCCCGTCCGGCCGGTGCGCCGCCAACTGGCCTTCACCGAAAGGCTTTCCCCTCCGGCCCCGCGGATCCCGTTCACCATCGACTTCACCTCGTCCGCGTACTTCCACAACAGCGCCGACGGGCTGCTGTTCGGCCTTGCCGACCCCCGCCAGGCCGAAGGCTTCGACACCACTTGGACCTCGGAGTGGCTCGACCTGTTCCAGGACGTCGTACGCCACCGCGCCCCCGCCCTCGCCGAGATGCCGATCGCCGACGGATGGGCAGGACTGTACGAGGTCACGCCCGACCACAACGCGCTGATAGGCCGCTCCGGCGAGCTGCCCAACTTCCTCTACGCCACGGGCTTCTCGGGCCACGGCTTCCTCCAGGCACCTGCTGTCGGCGAGATCGTGCGCGACCTGCACCTGGAGCGCGAGCCATGTGTCGACATCACACCGATGAGCGCCGACCGCTTCCGGACCGGGGACGCGAGCCGCCCCGAGGCCCACGTCGTCTGACCCCTCTACCGTGTCCGATCCCGCATCGACCCCGCATCGACCCCGCATCGACCCGTATCGATCCCGTATCCGAACACTCGAAAGGCAGACCTTCCATGATCAGCCAGTGGCAGCTGCGGGCCGCCTTCGCCGCACGGCTCTCGGAGATGTACGGGCGAGAAGTCCCCGCCTACAACACGCTCGTGGACGTCTCACGCGAGGTCAACGAGGACACCTTGCGCGCGCAGGGTGCCGATGCCGAACGGTTCGGCTCCATCAGCCGGGTCACCGCCGAACGGCACGGCGCCATCCGCGTGGGAACCCCCACCGAACTGCGCCACGTCGCGCGGGTCTTCGGCGCCCTCGGCATGCGTCCGGTGGGCTTCTACGACCTGCGGGAGGCGGCCGCGAGCGCGGTGCCGGTCGTCTCGACGGCGTTCCGCCCGGTGGACGCCGAGGAGTTGGCGCGCAACCCGTTCCGTGTCTTCACCTCGATGCTCACGCCCGCGGACCCGCGCTTCTTCGACGCCGGCCTGCGCTCGCGCCTGGAGACGTTCCTGGCCGGGCGCGAGCTGTTCCCGGCGGAGCTACTCGCCCTGGCCGACCGGGCAGAGGCCGAGCGGGAACTGCCCGATGCGGATGCCGAGCGCTTCCTCCATCTCGCCGTCCAGGCCTTCGAGTTGTCCGTCGAACCGATCGACAAGGCTTGGTACGAGGAGCTGGAGAGGGTCTCCGCGGTCGCCGCGGACATCGGCGGCGTCCGCTCCACCCACATCAACCACCTCACGCCGCGCGTCCTGGACATCGACGAGCTGTACCGGCGGATGACCGACCGCGGCATCGAGATGATCGACACCATCCAGGGCCCGCCCGGCTGGAAGGGCCCCGACCTGCTGCTGCGCCAGACGTCCTTCCGCGCCCTTGCCGAACCGCGCGCCCTGCGCCTGCCCGACGGCAGCGTGACCCGCGGCGCGCTGCGGGTGCGGTTCGGCGAGGTCGAGGCCCGCGGCATCGCCCTCACCCCCGCGGGCCGCGCGCTCTACGACCGTCTGCTCACCCTCGTCGACGACGAGGCGACCCGGCACCCCGCAGCCGACCGCACCGATCTGGCCCGCACCCTGTGGGCCGCACACGTCCCCGCCACCGAGCGCGAACTCGCCGCGCGGGAGCTGGCCTACTTCACCTACCGCGTCGCACCCGACCGCCCGCGCAACGGTTCCCAACCTCCCACCACCATCGGCGAGTTGGAGAGCCAGGGCTGGGTGCGAGCCGAACCCGTCGTCTACGAGGACTTCCTGCCCCGCTCCGCCGCCGGCATCTTCCAGTCGAACCTCAGCGGCGAGGGCTCCCGGAACGCCGAGCAGGAAGGAGCCGCGTACGACAGCGACTGGCTCTCCGGCGCCGTCGACCGCGAAGTCCTCGACCCGTTCGCCCTGTACGAGCACCAGCAGAGCCTCTCGATCACCGAGGCCGGCCGCGAACTGGGCCTGGACCTCGACGGCGCGCACCACTGATCCCTCGACCCGCACCCCCGCCCGCACACCTCACCCAGGGAGAACCATGACCGGCACCACCGCCCTGCCGCCCAGCACCGACGACCTGCGCGCCCGTGCCCTCACGAGCCTGCGGAGCATCGGCGTGACGGTCCCGGAAGGCAGCGACTTCCAGGCGCGTACGCCCATCACGGGCGAGGACCTGTTCGGCCTGACCGCGGCAACCGCCGCCGACGCCGAGGACGCCGTCGCCGCCGCCCGCGAGGCATTCCTCGCCTGGCGCGCCACCCAGGCGCCCCGCCGGGGCGAACTCGTGCGGCGCCTGGGCGAGTTGCTGCGTGACCACAAGAGCGACCTGGCCGACCTGATCACCATCGAGGCGGGCAAGATCCGCTCGGAGGCGCTGGGCGAGGTCCAGGAGATGATCGACATCTGTGAGTTCGCGGTCGGCCTCTCGCGACAGCTCTACGGCCGCACCATCGCCTCCGAGCGCCCCGGCCACCGTCTCGCCGAGACCTGGCACCCGCTGGGCGTGGTCGGCGTGATCTCCGCGTTCAACTTCCCCGCAGCGGTCTGGTCGTGGAACACCGCGGTGGCGCTGACCTGCGGCGACACCGTGGTCTGGAAGCCGTCCGAGCTGACTCCGCTGATCTCCCTGGCCTGCGACCGGCTGTTGGCCCAGGCTGCGCGGGAAGTCGGCGCCCCCGGCGACGTGCACCGTCTCCTGCTCGGCGACCGCGCGGTGGGCGAGCGCCTTGTCGACGACCCGCGTGTCGCGCTCGTCAGCGCCACCGGCTCCACCCGCATGGGCCGCGAGGTCGGCCCGCGCGTGGCGGCCCGGTTCGGGCGCACCCTGCTCGAACTCGGGGGCAACAACGCGGCGATCGTGGCGCCTTCGGCCGACCTCGACCTCGCGGTGCAGGGCATCGTGTTCGCCGCGGCGGGCACGGCGGGCCAGCGCTGCACCACGCTGCGCCGCCTCATCGTCCACCGCGACATCGCCGACACCCTCGTCGCGCGCCTGACGGCCGCCTACACGAAGCTTCCCATCGGCGACCCGTTCGACGAGAACACCCTCGTCGGCCCGCTCATCTCGCCCGCCGCCCTCGACGGTATGCAGGACTCGCTCGCCCGCGTTCAGGCGCAGGGCGGCAAGATCCTCGCCGGCGGGAACCGGCGCCTGGCGGACGCGGCGCCGCAGGCCGCGTACACCGAACCGGTCGTCGTCCGCGTCGACGAACAGACCGACGTCGTACGCCAGGAGACCTTCGCCCCCATCCTGTACGTCCTCACCTACGACACCCTGGAGGAGGCCATCGCACTGCACAACGACGTCCCGCAGGGGCTGTCCTCCAGCATCTTTACCCGCGACCAGCAGGAGGCCGAGCTCTTCCTGTCGTCCGAGGGCTCCGACTGCGGCATCGCCAACGTCAACATCGGCACGTCCGGCGCCGAGATCGGAGGCGCGTTCGGCGGTGAGAAGGAGACCGGCGGCGGACGCGAGTCCGGCTCCGACGCCTGGCGCGCGTACATGCGCCCGGCCACCAACACCATCAACTACTCCAGCCGCCTCGCCCTGGCCCAGAACGTCAGCTTCCTCTAGACGACTGGACGACGGGAGGCAGCCCGCGGCCGGACAGGCCGGACAGCGCGGCGCCCCTTGGAACGGGGGTCACCAAGGGGCGCCGCTGAACGCTGCCCAGGGCTGTTCAGGCCCTCAAAGGTCGCGGCGGAAGAACTCCACGATCACCGCCCAAAGGGCACGGCCCACCAGGGCCGCCGTGATACGTGTCGCGAGATCCTGCCCCACCTTTGTCCGCATGGACGACTTGCGCTCGGCCATATCTCCTCCTCTCGGTTGTGGGGCGCCCACTCGGCCGCCGTACGACGGCCGACCCGGGCGCTCCTCCCCCAGCGCGAGGCAGAGACGGGAGCAACATACCGATGGGCGGGGGGAGTTCGGAAGTACGCCGCCGAACTCCTGCTCCCCTGCCGGAACACGGAGGCTCTCAGGCTCCCCGCAGCGAGTTTTGTCAGATGCGTTGACGAACCAACTACCTGCTCCTAGCTTCGAGTCGCCGCGCTTCGTATGTCATATACGAGACGCGGTATGCCATACGCGGTGTACGCACGCCGTGTGTTGGCGCAGTCGGCCAGAGTTCGGAGGAGGAGAACCCCCATCATGAGTTCCCGCATACGCAAGGGCCCACGTCGAGCCGCCCCCACAGCCATAGCCCTGACCCTCCTCCTCGGCATCACCGCCACAGCCTGCGGGGACGACGGGTCCGGCATCGCGGGCGAAGAGGGCAGCGAAGGCTCGGGCAAGGGGACCATCACCTTCTGGGACAACAACACGGCCGTCCGCCGCGACATCTGGATGGAGATCATCAAGGACTTCGAGGAGAAGTACCCCGACATCAAGGTCGACTACGTCGGCGTCCCTGCCGAGAACGCCCAGTCGAAGTACGACAACTCCATCCAGGGCGGCGGCCTTCCGGACGTCGGCGGCGTCGGCGCCGCCATGCTCGCCGCCATCGCGGCCCAGGGCGCGCTTGAACCGCTGCAGGACCGGCTGGCCGACAGTCCTCTGGACGGCGAGCTCAGCAAGAGCATGCTCGCGTCGACGACTTCGGCGGGCGGGACGTCGCAGCTGCTGATGGTCCCGACCTCCGCGAACAACGGCGTCCTGTACTACCGCACCGACCTCTTCAAGGCCGCCGGTCTGGACGCGCCGACCACCTGGAGCAAGTTCTACGAGGCGGCGGACCACCTCACCGCCAGGGACAAGAACCAGTTCGGCTACACCATCCGCGGCGGTGTCGGATCCATCGCCCAGGCCCTGGACGCGATGTACGGACAGAGCGGCATCAAGTCCTTCTGGAACGCCGACGAGACGAAGACCACGGTCAACGACCCGAAGAACGTCGCCGCCCTGGAGAAGTACACGGCCCTCTACAAGAAGACGACCCCGGCCGCCGACCTCAACAACAACTTCACGCAGATGGTCGCCCAGTGGGACGGCGGCCGGATCGGCATGCTCAGCCACAACCTGGGCTCCTACCAGGACCACGTGAAAGCCCTCGGCCCCGGAAAGTTCCGTGGTCTGCCGAACCCGAAGGCGGCGGGCGGCAAGCGCGTGCAGGTGTCCAACCCCATCGACGGGCTCTCGATCTTCAAGACCAGCACCAAGAAGAAGGCTGCCTGGAAGTTCATCGAGTTCGCCTCCTCCCACAAGGCGAGCTCCAAGTTCAACGAGTCGGCCGGTCTGATCCCCGCCAACCAGAAGGCGGTCAAGGACGCCTGGGTCGAGAAGTCCGAGCCGACACGGCTGGCAGCCGAAGCGCTCAACTCCCCTGCCACCGCGATCGTTCAGCTGCCGTACTACCTGCCCGACTGGAACACGATCTCCAAGGCCGACAACGAACCCGCCTTCCAGAAGGTCATGCTCGGAAAGACCGGCGCGAAGGACTTCTTGGACGACCTCGCCGACCAGCTCAACACCGCGCAGGCCGACTGGAAGCGGCAGAACTCCTGATCAGGGGTTGAGGGTGAGGCCGGCGGCGACGGGCAGGTGGTCGCTGCCGGTGGCGGGCAGCGTCCGGACGTGGGTGACGGTCGCCGAGCGGGTCATGACGTGGTCGATCCGGGAGACGGGGAAGGCGGCGGGCCAGCTGAAGGCGAAGTCCCGTCCCGCAGAGTCGAGGCGGGTGGTGACCGGGTCCAGGCCGCGGTCGTCCACCGTGCCGTTGAGGTCGCCAAGCAGGATCACCCTGTCCAGCTTCTCGGCGTCCAGCGTCGCGCCCAGCAGACCGGCGCTCTCGTCCCGTCGCCCTGAACTGAAGCCGCGCCACTGGACGCGGACCGAGGGCAAGTGGGCGACGTACACCGCGACATCACCCCATGGCGTACGGGCCCTCGCCCGCACCCCACGGTTCCAGTCCTTCCCGACCCCCTCCGGCCTGATGTCCACCGTCCGGACATCCGTCAGCGGATGCTTCGACCAGAGTCCGACCGTGCCCCGCACCGCCCGGTAGGGATATTGCGGCGCCAAGGCTTTCTCGTACACCGGAAGCGCGGAGGGCGTCAGCTCCTCCAGGGCGATGAGATCCGGCCCGGAGCCGGTCAGGGCGCGGGCGGTGCCCGCAGGGTCGGCGTTCACGTCGCTGACGTTGTGCTGGACGGCCATGATGTCGTGGGCGCCACCGTCCCCTGCCGCCACTCGCCCGCCGAAGAGACTCCCCCAGACGGCGGCGGGCAGCAACAGGGCCACCAGCGCGATGGCCGAGCGGCGCAGCAGGGCAAGGACGAGCAGCAGGGGAACGGTCAGGCCGAGCCAGGGCAGGAACGTCTCGAGGAGGCTGCCGAAACGGCCGACGGTGTTGGGCACGGCGGCGTGGAACGCCAGCAGGCCTGCGGTCAAGGCGGCGAGCGCCGCGAGAATCCTGCCGCGCGCCCAGGGCGACCGGCCTGTCGCGCCCGCGCCCCACCGCAGCCAGTCGCCGCGACGACGCAGCCACCGCCACAGCCGTAGCCGCAGCCGCGCAGTCGGCGTCCCCGGCACCGCGCCGCTGTCCACCCGCTCCACTCAGCTCCCCCGTCCCCGCCGTCTCCCCCGCTCCCCCGGCCGTGAGCGCAATGCGCCTGGTAGGACGCCACCATCGGGTGATCAGGTTCCGGCCGGCGGATGCGGCTTGCGCGGGCAACGGGAAGACTGGGTGGGGCGTGCCCGCACGCAGGCACGCACCCACACGCTGTCCGTTCGAAGGGACCTACCGTGGCCGATCTCTACGCCCTTGTCGCAGAGCACCTCGAGAAGGCCCGCACCTCCGCACACGGACGCAGCGCCGAGCTGCTCCTGCACGACGGTCCGCTGCGGCAGAGCCTCATCGTGCTCACCACCGGACACGAGCTCGGTGAGCACGAGACGCCCACGGCCGCCACCCTGTTCGTCCTGCGCGGGCGGGTCGGGCTCACCACGGCGAGCGACACGCTCGAACTGGGCGAGGGCGAGTTCGCGCCCGTACCGCACGAGCGCCACGGCCTGACCGCGCTGGACGACTCGGCCGTGGTGCTGACGGCCGTCACCGAGGTCTGAGCGGAAGGCGCTACTGCGGTGCGACGGCCTTGAGCCACTCCTCGACGGAGACGACCTCCGCCCACTGCGGGAACAGCTTTCCGATCAGGAGCGCGTGCACCTCGGGGTCCAGGTCGAGGCAGGCGTCCGACAGGACGGTGAGTCCGAGGTCCCGGTCGTTCGCGTGACACGCGGTGTGCAGTACTACGCCGCTGGTGGCGATGCCGGTGAGAACCAGATTGTCGATGTCGCGCGCCCTGAGCACCAGGTCCAGATCACTGCCCGAGAACGCGCTCCCGCGCCGCTTGGTGACCACGGTGTCGCCCGGCCGGGGCGCGATGTCGGGGTGGATCTCGGTGCCGGGCTCGCCCTCGGTGTGCAGGCCCGCACGCACCACGGCGGTGAGCGCCTTGTTGCGGGTGCTGACGTACGCGTCGCCCGGCCGTAACGCGATGGCCACGTAGATCACGGGGATGTCCGCCGCGCGGGCGCCGTCGATCGCCCGGCGCAGGCGCGGCAGATATCCCGAGCCGTCGTCGGCGAGGTCCACGATCTCGCGCTGGACGTCCATCACGAGGAGGGCGCTGTTCACGCTGTTCGCACTGTCTGCCGTGGCTGCGTTCACGGCCGCACCGCCACGGCATCCACCTCGAACAGCATCCCCGGCAGCGCGAGAGAAGCCACGCCGCTCAGCGTCTGGGCCGGGAGCCGGTCACCGAAGCGGGCGTGCAGCGCCTTGCCCAGGGCCTCCAGCTTGTCCAGGTCGTGGTCGACGATGAAGGTGCCGAGCCGGACCACGTGCTCGTATCCGAGGCCGACCCCCTCCAGGGCCGACCGCAGCCTGTCGAAGGCCAGGTCCACCTGGGCGGCGAAGGCGCCGGGCACAGGGGCGCCGGTGGCGTCGGAGGCGTACTGGCCGCCGATGAAGACGAGTTCGCCGGGCGCCGATGCGGCGTGGCTGTAGCCGAACGGTGTCGGGTCGTGGAGGGTCGGCGGGTTGGTGATCGTGCGCTGATCGGTCGTCATGTCTCGTCGAACATCCAGCGAGGGCCCGCCCATTCCGCTGCTTCGTAGGCAATCCCCGTCCGGTGCGATCATGGCGCGTGATGAACGCCGATGAAGAGTGTGCCGAGCGCGAGCCCGCGGTGGACGGGTGGCCGGACGTCCCGGGTGACACCGCCCTCACCATCAGGGTCCCCGAAGCCGACCGGCTGGTCCGGGCAGGGTTCCCGGCCCATGTGACAGTGCTCTACCCCTTCGTGCACGAGAGCCGTCTCGACGCCGCGGCCCACCGCGATCTGTCCGGTCTCTTCGCCGGGCACGACGCCTTCACCCTTGCCTTCGCCGAGTTCGCCCGCTATCCCGGCGTGCTCTACCTCGATCCGTGGCCGCACACCCCGATCACGGCCCTTGCCAAGGACCTCACCCGGCGCTGGCCGGATGCGGTGCCCTACCGGGGAATATTCGACACCCCGCTCGCCCCGCATCTGACGGTCGCGAACAGTGAGGGCCCCGCGACCCAGGACGCGGCGTACGACGCGCTGCAGGCCGAGCTCGAGCCCCTCCTGCCGCTGAGCTGCCGCGTCCGCGCGGTACACCTCATCGTCTGGGATGGCACACGCTGGCAGGACCGCACCGAGTACCCCCTCGGCCTCTCGGCGGGAAGCAGCACCGCCGCCCGAGATGCACGACTCCCCTTTCAGGGATATGCCTGAGTCATCGGAATCGACTCCGCGCCCTCGCGGGGACTCCGTGAAAGGGGCATCCTCCATGGACGACTACCCGCTGCTGAATCTGTTCCTGACGATGCTGTACCTCTTCCTGTGGATCATGTGGTTCTTCCTGCTGTTCAAGGTGATCACCGACCTGTTCCGTGATCACACGCTCAGCGGTTGGTGGAAGGCCGGCTGGCTCATCTTCGTGCTGGTCCTCCCGTTCCTCGGGGTCCTCGTGTACCTAATCGCCCGCGGGCGCAGCATGAGCGAACGGGATGTGGCTCAGGCCAAGGAACAGGAGCAGGCGTTCCGCGCGTACGTACAGAAGGCGGCCGGTTCCGCAGGACCGGGCGGCGGTCACGTCGACGAGCTGGCGAGACTCGCCGAGCTGAGGAAGAACGGCGACATCACGACCGAGGAGTACGAGAAGGCGAAGGACAAGGTGCTGGCCTGAGCGGTGGCCACCTCGGCCACCGCCCGCTGACCGGTTACGGCCGCCGGTCGCCCACGCGCACGGGAAGCTTCTGCACGCTGTTGCCCACGAAGGAGGCATGGCGGGGCAGTTCGGGTTCCGGGACGGCGAGGTCGAGGTCGGGGAAGCGGTTGAAGAGCTGCTCGAGGGCGATGGTGGCCTCCATGCGGGCCAGCGGTGCGCCCATGCAGAAGTGCGCGCCGTGGCCCAGGGACAGGTGCCGGGTGGTGGTGTCGCGGGTGATGTCGAAGCGGTCGGCGTCGGGGCCGTGGGCCTGCTTGTCGCGGCCCGCGGCGGAGTAGCCGGCCAGTACGGGGGTGCCCTGGGGGATGACGGTGCCGTCGAGCGTGAGGTCGCGGGTCGGGTACCGGAAGGGGAAATAGCTGACGGGGCTGTCCCAGCGCAGGGTCTCCTCCACCACGTCGGCCCACGCCACCTTGCCGGATTTGGCCAGGGCGAGCTGCTCGCGGTGGGTGCACAGGGCGCGTACGGCGTTGGTGATGAGGTTGAGGGTGGTCTCGTGCCCGGCGATGATCGTGAGCATCAGGGTGCCGAGCAGCTCGTGCGGGCTGAGCCGGTCGCCGTTCTCCTCACGGGCCGCGATCAGGGCGGTGGTGAGGTCGTCTCCCGGGGTGGCGGCGCGGGAGGCGGCGACCGCGCCGAGGACTTCCACCATCTCCTTGTTGGCCGCCATCGCCTCTTCGGGGCCGATGTCGGTGGCGACGATCTGGTTCGACAGGTGGTGCAGCCGGTCGTGGTACTCGGCGTCCACGCCCAGGAGTTCGCAGATGACCCCCATCGGCAGCGGCAGCGCGAAGTGCTTGCGCAGGTCCGCGACGCCGTCGCCGTCGGCGGCGGCCCGGTCGAGGCCGTCGAGCAGTTCGGTCGTCAGAGCCGTGATCCGCGGTTCGAGTTCCGCCACCCTGCGGGGAGTGAACGCCTTGCCCATCAGGGAGCGCAGCCTGCGGTGGTCGGCGCCGTCGGCTGTGGTCATGCCCTGCACCGTCGCGAAGGTCTTCAGCGGCCAGCCGTCGGCTATCTCGCCCGCCTGCAGCGCGGCGAAGTGCTGTGCGTTCTTGGCGACATCGGGGTGGGCGAGAAACTCCTTGAGCGCGTCATGGCCGAGGACCGCCATGCCCTGTACGTCACCGGGCAGGACCACGGACGTGACGGCGCCCTGGGCAAGGAGCCGGGCGTTGTCCGCGTGCGGACAGCCGCCGGCCGGGTCGAAGCGGTGCGGCTGGCTGGCTGCGGTGTTCACCGGTGACGTGTTCAACGGGGCTCTCCTGGTCTAGGGGGCGGGTCGGCTGCGGCTCGGGTGCGCTGAGGAGTTGGGGGTGTGTCCGTTCACCGCACGCGATGGGCCTCCGGCAACGGGCCGGGATGCTGGGGCAGGACAGGGGCCGTGAAGCGGACCGGGAGCGCGGCGAGCCCTCTGCTCCAGGGTGACTTGATCCACTCCAGTTCGCCCTGCGGGATGGCCAGTTCGAGGTCGGGAAGGCGGTGGCGGATCGTGTCCACTGCGGTACGGGTGATGAGCCGGGCCGGGTCCTGGGCGGGGCAGATGTGCGGGCCCGCGCCGAAGGCCAGGTGCGAGCGGTTGCCGACGACCGGTGCGCCGTCGTCGGGGAGGATCTGCGGGTCCGCGTTGGCGCCGGCCAGACCGAGGATGAGCATGTCGCCGGTGCGGATGAACTGCCCGCCGAAGGTCATGTCGCGGGTGGCGTAGCGGGCGGGGAAGTTCTGCGTGGGCGGGAAGCGCCACAGGACCAGGTCGAGCGCGTCGTCCACGCTGAGGTGGCCGCCGGTCAGCGAGGAGCGGAACTGCGGGTCGCACAGCAGGATGCGCAGGGTGGTGGCGATCCAGTTGACGGTGGTCTGGTTGCCCGCGACGAACATGACCACGAGGTTGTGCAGGACCTCTTCGTCGGTGAGCCGGGCCGGGTGGTGCAGCAGGGCCGACGTGATGTCGTTGCCGCGGCGGCGCCGCTTCTCCTCGATCAGCTGGAGCAGGATCGCGCCCATGCGCTTGCTGGCGTCCGCGGCGGCGCTGGTGGCGGAGACCGTCCCGGCGACGGCCTCCACCAGGTGGCGGCCGGTCTGTTCGTCCACGCCGAGCAGCTCGGTGATGACGCGCATCGGCAGCTTGCGCGCGTAGTCGGCCACCAGGTCGGCCTCGCTGCGCTCGGCGAACGACACGATCACCTGCTCGGCCGCGGCCCGCACGGAGCGCCGCAGTTCGTGGCCGTTGATCCCGGCAAGCGCGGCGGAGACGGCCGCGCGCATCCGGCGGTGCTGCTGTCCGTCGGCGAACAGCAGGGCGGGCCGCCACCCGACCATGGGCAGGATCGGCGAGTCGGCGGGCACCCGGCCCTCCCGCAGCAGGCTCCAGCGGCGCGGATCGTGTGAGAAGTCCTGCTCGTCGCGGGTCAGTTGGAGCAGTTCACGGTGGCCGATGACGAGCCAGGCGTCGACGCCGGGAGCGATGGAGACAGGGGCCACCGGTCCATGGGCGCCGCGCAGTTGCTCGTACAGGGCGGGCATCGCGTCGCCGTCGAGATCGGGTCCGTACAGCGCGGTCGGCGCCGCCGGGGCTCCGGTGACCGGGCAGCGGGCGGGCGGCCCGGCCGCGGCGTGGGGCGAGGTCATGGGGTCTCCGTGGCGACGTGGATGAGGTGCTGGACGAGGGCGATCAGGGCCCGGACCGAGGACGCGGGGTCGCGTGCGTCGCAGTCCACCACGGGGGTGTCGGGGAGCAGGTCGAGGGCCGCGCGCAGGTCGTCCGCCCCGTGCTGCGGGCTGCCGGGGAACACGTTCACGGCCACCGCGAAGGGCAGCCCGAGCTCCTCCAGGTTGCCCAGGGCGTCGAAGGACGCCTCCAGGTCACGCGTGTCCACCAGGGCCAGGGCACCGAGCGCTCCCTTGGCCAGATCCCGCCACGCGGGCAGGAATCGCTGCTGGCCGGGGGTGCCGAACAGGTAGAGCACCAGTTCCCCGTCGATGGTCATCCGGCCGAAGTCGAGGGCCACGGTCGTGGTCGTCTTGCCGCCGGCCACGACGGTGTCGACCCGGGCGCCCGCCTGGGTCATGACGGCCTCGGTGGACAGGGGTTTGATCTCCGAGACGGTGCCGATCAGGGTGGTCTTGCCGACCCCCAGCGGTCCGACGACCAGGATCTTGGCGGCGCCCGCGACGCTGGAGGTGAGGTACTTCCCGGGCCCGGGCCCGGTCCCTGAATCGGCCTCGGCTCCGGAGCCGGACGGTTGCGGGGCCCTGGAAGGCGGGGACGGCGGGGGCGGCGGGGACGGCGCGTCAGAGGCGGCTTTCGAGACCATGGAGGACCTTTCTGAGCATGGTCACATCGGTGTGTTCGGCCGGCGGCACGGGCGGACGGGTCACGATGAGCCCCCATTCGAGGAGATCGCAGAGCAACACCTGGACGACCGAGGGGGGCTGGCCGATGTGTGCGGCCACCTCGGCCACCGAGAGGAGTCCCTGGCAGTGGGCCAGGATGGTCTGGTGCTCGGGCTGGAGAGACGCGGGAAACGCCGCGTCCGTCGCCATCACCAGGGACTCCCAGGCCAGGGTCTCGGTGTCGGATGCAGCCCGCCCGCGAGTGATCACGTACGGGCGGACCGCGGAGGCCGTCAGCTCCTGCGGCCGCGGGTCCGTCATGACGCCGCGGGGGCCGGATCCCGCGGCTGACTGCTCAGGTGCGAGCCGATCTTCACCACGAGCAGCTGCATCTGCTGGGCCACGAGCCCGACATCGGCGTCCAGGTCGGTGGCGACCCCCAGGTGCGCGCCCACGCCGGCATGCGTGAACAGCACGAACCCGTGGTCGGACTCCAGCATCAACTGCCGTACGCCGGCGCCGGACCCGAAGAGCAGCGTGGTCGTGGAGCGGCCCGTCATGGTCATCGCGGCGCAGGCCGCGGAGAGGGACTCGGCTTCGGCGACGCTCAGGTCGGACACCGGCCCGGAGAGGTTCTCCGCGGAGGCGTGCCCGAGCCGCAGCCCGTCCTCGGAGACCACCACGCTGTGCCGGACCCCGGGGATCTCGATCAGCGGGCGGAGCATCCAGCCCAGGTCGGGAAGGGGGGTGATGATTCCGGTCACTGCCGGCCTCCGTCATGGTCGTCAGGGGTGGGGGGTTGGGACGGTTCCACGGCCGGCGGGGGCTCGGCCGACGGGTTCGCCTCCTGTGCCGCGGGCCGGTCCGCGTCGAGGGCCGCGCGGCCGCGCAGCGAACCGGACACCACGCTGGCGATCGACGCACGCGCCGCCTCCGGCGTCCAGGGGGTCGCGGGTGCGGCCGGGGGCGCCTGCCGTTGCTCAGGCACCGGCCTGCGGGCCGAGCCCGACGCGGCTTGCCGCCGGTTGCGCCGCTTGGGCAGGCCGACCGCTGTCTCGCTCGCGGGAGGAACGCCCGGCGTGCCCCGGACGGGCAACTCCGCGTGCTCCGCGGGGCCTTGCTGTTCCTGAAGCCGCGCGTCGGCGTGCTCCGGCGACCCGCCATGGGCGGCCATCTGCTGCCGCACGGGAACGCCCGCGGGCTCGGACTCGGCGGCCTGCTGCGGCGCCGCCGTCTGGCCGCTGACCCGATGGGACCCCGTGACGTGCGAGGGAGGCTCGGTCAGCAGCCGGAACGGCACGAAGGTCACCGCACGCGTTCCGCCATAGGCCGAGGCCCCGCTCAGCTCCACGTTGAAGCCGAGCTCACGGCTCCAGCGGCCCACACAGGCAAGGCCGAGGCGGGGCACCGCGCCCAGGCGGGCCAGGTCCTGGTCGTCGCGGAGCTGGCCCATCGCCCGGTGCAGCACGTCCGGCGGCATGCCCAGGCCCGCGTCATCGATCTCCAGGACCGCTCCGGCTCCCACCTCACGGATGGTGACGACGACTTGAGAGCGCGAGGGCGAGAACACCGTGGCGTTCTCCAGGAGTTCGGCGATGGCGTGCATCAGCCCCTCCACCGCGGGCGGCACCGCGTAGAGCGTCTGTCCGCCGTGCACCTCGATCCGGCTGTACTCCACGATCCGCGACTGTGCGCCGCGTACGCAGTCGTACAGCGAGACCGGCCGGGTCTCCCGGCGGGCGGGCCAGATCCCGCACATCACCAGGAGCGTCTGGGCCTTGCGGGTCATCTGCGCGGCCGCGTGATCGGCCTTCATCACCTCGCCCATGAGGTGCGGGTCCTCGATGGAGCGCTCGACCCGGTCGAGGACCTGCTGCTGCACCGTGGCCATCGCGTGCATGGTGCGCGCGACGGACTCGAAGGCGGCCTGCACCGAGTCGCGCAGGCCGCGCTCGCGGCGCACGGCCTCGTCCGACCCCAGCGCGACGGCCACGGCGGACAGGGCCCGCGCGAACTCCTCGCCGGTCTCCCCCGGCGCCGTCAACGGCCCCGGCACACCCTCCAGTCGCTGCCCGGCGCGCACCCGCTCGGCGATCGCGGGGAGGCGCACACCGGCGAGGTGCGTCACCTCGGCCTCCCGGACCGCGGCAAGACGCTCCAGCCTGGCCCGGTCGGCCCGCTCGGCGGACAACTGCCGGACAAGCACCAACACCCAGGCGAGCAGCAGCACCGCGACCGCGGCGCAGCCGCCGGCCAGGACCTGCCGCCACTGGGCCGCCGCATCAAGGGCGGCGAGCACCGCCCCGGCGATCGCAAGGACCACGGCGATCAGCCAGACCACGGCCTCGCGGCCCACGGAGCCACGCTTGAGCCGGCTCACCACGGCGCACTTGACCCGGCGATCCTGCACACCTTCACCACAACGAACGAACCCTCCCCGCACGCACCGAACTCCCTTACGAATGGGGAGCGTGGCGATCTTAGGTCAACTCGGCCTTTTTTGGCTCGCCGTTGAGGAAGCCGGCCTTCCGGCACGCTTGCTCCTGCCGGGGCTTGGCCGAAATTGCTACCCGGCAAGGGGGCACCGGGTGAGCAGAGCCGCCGGGTCGGCGCCGTCCGGACGCGGCACGGTTCGGCTGGGCGGCGGCTGCTCGCCCCGGCTGATCCAGGCCTCCATCGCCGTGAGGGCGGAGCGGTGGCAGGGCACCAGCGGCCGCAGCCTGTCGGGGAACGTGTCGACGAGCGAATCGACGTGAGTGCCGCCTTCGACGCGGTAGTAGCGGAACAGGTCGCCGCGGCCCGCGCCGCGCACCATCTTCGCGTAGACGTCCGAGTCCTTGCTGATGGGCAGCTGGACATCGAGGGTGCCGTGCAGGGTGATCAGCGGCTTGCCGATGCGTCCGGTCAGGGCGATCTTCTTCACGGCAGCGCGGACTTCCCGTGGCCGGGACGCGTACGCGTAGTCGGCGTCGCAGGCCGGTGTCCCCGGTTCGCAGAAGGGGGTTCCGGCCTCCGTCGCTCCGTCGTAGTCCGGGTCCAGCTCCTCGCGGTAGATCCGCTGGGTCAGGTCCCAGTAGACCTGGTGGTGGTAGGGCCACAGGAATTCCGAACCGGCCGGGAAACCGGCGGCGACCATCTCCCGATGGGCTCTGCGGGCTCCTGCACCACCCGCCGCGTAGGCCGGGTAGGCGCGCAGCGCGGGCGGCAGGAAGTCCAGCAGGTTCGGGCCCTTGGCCCTCCACAGAGTGCCTTCCCAGTCCACTCCCCCGTCGTAGAGCTCGGGATGGTTCTCCAACTGCCAGCGCACCAGATACCCGCCGTTGGACATGCCCGTGGCCAGCGTGCGCGCGGGGGGACGGTGGTATCGCTGTGCGACCACTACCCTTGCGGCGCGGGTGAGTTGGGTGACGCGATCGTTCCACTCGGCGATCGCTTCGCCGGGCTCGGCCCCGTCCCGGTAGAAGGCGGCGCCGGTGTTGCCCTTGTCGGTCGAGGCGAACGCGTAGCCCCGGGAGAGCACCCAGTCGCCGATCGCCCGGTCGTTGGCGTACTGCTCACGGACCCCGGGTGTGCCCGCGACCACCAGGCCGCCGTTCCATCGGTCGGGCAGACGGATGACGAACTGCGCGTCGTGTTTCCAGCCGTGGTTGGTGTTGGTCGCCGAGGTGTCGGGGAAGTAGCCGTCGATCTGGATGCCCGGCACGCCGCGCGGCGTCGTGAGCCCGGCGGGGGTCAGTCCCGCCCAGTCGGCGGGATCGGTGTGGCCCGAGGAGACTGTCCCCGCGGTGGTCAACTCGGCCAGGCAGGACCGCTCCTGGCGTTCGGCGGCCGGAACCTTCAGCCTCGCCGACGACGCGCAGTGCTCCGCGCCGCCGCCTTGGGTTCCACCGGGCTGTTCGGCGGCCGCCGGGACCGCGGCGAGCGTCACGAACAGCGCCGTCAGGGCAAGGGCGCTCCTGAGCGACCGGGTGTGCGGGGGTCTGGGCGGATCTATGGCGGGCACGGGTACCTCCGGGGACATGAATGTGTACGGCGGCTACGTGGAGCAGCGGTGGCAGGACCGAAGTCCGGTGCCACCGCTGCCAGGTGCTGTGCGGGTCCGTCAGGGGCAGGTGCCGTCGGCGATGACGTAGTAGCCGGCCGGCGACTCTCTGAGGGTGTGTGTGACGGCGGTGTTGTAGAGGCCCATGTTCTGGTTCGAGCCCTTGGCGTAGGCGTGGCCGCCGTTGGTGGTGGCCCGTCCTGATCGCACCTGCTGATAGTTGTTCGCGGTGAAGCACTTGGCGGCGGAGCCCGTGGTGGAGGCGCTGACCTGGGCCGACCGCGTGCCTTCCGTGCCGGCCTGGTCGCGGGCGGCCACGCTGTACGTGTGGCCGACGCCGGGGGTGAGGCCGGTGTCCGTGAACGGCGGGCCGTTGGGTGTGGCGACACGCGTGCCGTCCCTGTACACGGCGTAGGACGCGGCGTCGGTGACGCCGTTCCAGTTCAGGGTGACGGACGTGTCGGTCGCCGCGGTCGCGGCCAGGCCGCTCGGGGCGGGCAGACCGCCGGGGTCCGGGTCGGAGCCGTCCAGGCCGAAGAAGCCGGTGATCCAGTAGCTGGAGCAGATGGAGTCGATGAAGTTCGCGGTCCCGGTCGCACCGCACTGCTGGGCGTCCGATCCGGGGTCGACCGGAGTGCCGTGGGCGATGGAGGGAACCCTGTCGACCTCGACGGCGGCAGTTCCGTCGGTCCCGAGGTACTGCTCCCTGCGGGTCGAGTTGGGGCCGATGGTGGAGGTGCGGTCCGGGCTCTGGTCCAGGCCGTGGACGGCGGTCCACTGGTCACGCAGTTCGTCGGCGTTCTTCTTGGCGACGGTGGGATCGTTGTCGCCCTGCCAGATCGCCACCCGCGGCCAAGGTCCGCCAAAGCCGGGGTGGGCGTCACGGACGCCTTGCGCCCAGGCCGAAGGGGTGCGGTCGACGCCGGGGTTCATGCAGCTGTACGCGGACAGCACGTCGTCGGCGCAGTCGTACGGGAGGCCCGCGACCACGGCGCCCGCCTTGAACACGTCCGGGTAGGTGGCGAGCATCACCGATGTCATGGCGCCGCCGGCCGACAGACCGGTGACGTACACGCGTTCCGGGTCGGCGCCGTACGCGGAACCGGCATGCGCCACCATCTGGCGGATCGACGCTGCCTCACCCTGCCCGCGCCCGGTGTCTCCTGGCTGGAACCAGTTGAAGCACTTGCTGCTGTTGTTGGCGGTCGTCTGCTCGGGGAAGACGAGCAGGAAGCCGTGCTGGTCCGCGAACTTCGCAAGGCCCGCGTTGTCGGCGTACGTCTGCGCGCTCTGGCTGCAGCCGTGCATGGCCACCACCACCGCGGGCTCGGCCGACAAGGTGGCCGGCCGGTACACGTACATGTTCAGGCTGCCCGGGTTGGCACCGAAGTCGCCGATCCTCTCCAGAGCGACGGCCGTCGGCGCCGCCTGCGCCGCGGGGGACGGCGCGGACACCGCCCCGGCCACGACAAGGCCCACGACGGCGGTCACCCGCCCCAGGGCCCGGCGCCACCGCCCCCGCATGGTCGCTCGGGGAGGCGGTCCTTGGGGCGGCTGCGGATTCAAACGTCTCTCGTACGACGGCATGGCGGCTCCCGACGGGGGGTGACGCGGTCTCCGGGACGGATCACGCGACCCCGCAGCCCGTCCACTGCTGCCGTGGTTCGGGACTCCGGGGTGCCGGCAACCGTAGGAGCCACCGGAAGCGGGGCAGAATGGCGACGGCCGCCACAACGCCGTCAACTGCCGCTGGTGTCAGACCTGTTGCCGCCCCTCCCCTGTCCGTGCTATCGGCGCCGTCCTGGCGTGATCACTCCCGCGCTATGCGTCCCCGACCGAGGCCGGTTCGCCCCTCCCCGGTGGGCCTCCTCGGTGGAACTGTCCGAAGCAAGGCCCCTGCCGGGGGTCCGCCGAGGGCGGTGACAGCGTGGGCAGGCCCCTGATCGTCGGAGTCGCAGGCTCGGATCCGAGCCTGCGAGCGTCGGACCGGCCGTGGAAGAGGCCGCGGCACGAGAAGTGCCGCCGCATGTCGTCCACGCGTCGCGGAGCGGCGCGAGGGGCACGAACCCTCCTTCGGCATCAACCGGGCTTCTGTACATGCCTTTTCGGACCACGTCACGTCTCCGGAGGTGGAGCGCACACCGCTGCGCCGCGCCACCGCGCGGCCACAAGGAAGCGGGCACCACCACCCGGCCGTTCGAACGCTCCCGTCCGCCGACACCCGCTCCCCTCACCACGCCTGGATCCACTCCCCGCACCGCGGAGGTGTGCACCATGACCAAGCAGCAGACCATCACCGCCGGCGTCGACGGCTCGCCCAACAGCCTGGACGCCGCGGGCTGGGCAGCCCGCGAAGCCTTGCGACGCGACCTGCCCCTCCACGTCGTCCACGCCTGCGACCCCCCGGCGGAAGACAACCGCCTGCCGGAGTTCGACGTCCCGTTCCACCGCGAGGCCGGAGCGCTCGGCCGAGCCGTCCAGCAACTCACTCGCGCGTACCCCGCTCTGGGGATCCTCGACGAGCAGGTCACCGGGCGGCCGACAGGAGCGCTGTTGGCAGCGGCCAGATCTTCGGCTCTGCTCGTCCTCGGCTCCCACGGCTCCGGTGCGCTCAGCAGGGTCCTGGTCGGCTCGGTCGCTCTGGCCGTCGCCGCACGTGCGTCCTGTCCCGTCGCTCTGGTACGGGCGGGACACCGCCCAGAGGGCGAACACCGGGGTTCGGCGGCCGCCCACCACAACCCGGTCGTGCTCGGCCTCGACCTCGACCGCCCCGGCGACGAACTCCTGGAGTACGCCTTCGACGCGGCGGCGTCCCGTCAGGCACCGCTCCATGTCGTGCACGTCTGGACCGCCCCCCTGGTCCACTCCGCCGACGCCCTCGAACCCATGCCGGAGAAGGAGCGGCTGCTGGCGGCCGAACTCTCCTCCTGGCGGCACAAGTTCCCCGGAACGGAGGTCACCGAGCGGGTCGTGCACGGTCTGGCCGGCCACCACTTGGTCGAGGCGGCCTCGACCGCCGACCTGCTGGTCATCGGCCGCTGTGTCCCCACCGGTCCACACCTCGGACAGACCGCGCACTCGGCGATCCACCACTCTCGATGCCCGGTCGTCATCGTCCCGCACTACTGACGGACCGGAGCGGTCGCGGTCTTCGCTCCCGAGGGCGACGGGGTCATGGGCGACGCCTCCACAGGGGTGCCCGCGGGGGGCGCCGCACTCGCCGCGACGCTCCTCCCTCCGGGGCTCACGGACGTTCTCTGAGCGCCGTCGCCCTGGTCACGAAGGCCGCGTGCAGCTCCCGTACGGCCCGCGGGAAGGACTCGCTGCGGCGCCGCTGAAGCACCACCAGGACTCGCGTGGTCTCGTCGGTGAGCGGCCGGTGAGTGATCATTCCGGCCCGCTCCAGCGGATCGCCGACCACGCTGAAGTCGGGCAGGAGCGCGGCGCCGAGGCCTTCGGCCACCATCAGCTTGCCCAGTTCCGCCCCGTCCGTGGAGTACGCGAAGGACGGCGGGGAGCCGCCGAGGAGGCGGTGGGCATAGCGGTGCATGACGTAGCCCGCGCGCATGGCGATGAACGGCTCCGTCTCGAGGTCGGCGGGCGAGACGGCGTCGAGCCGGGCCAGCGGGCTGTCCGGGTGCAGGCAGACGACGGGCCTGCCACGCAGCAGCTCGGTGGTGTCGAAGTCGGGCGGAGTGTCGTCGCCGTCCAGGTAGTTGACCAGGCCCAGGTCGAAGCGGCCCTCGCGCAGGCCCCGGTGGATGTCGTCCTGCTGCGAGCCGACCATCTCCACCTGCGTCGCCGGGTGGGTCTCCCGGAATGCTCGTACGGCGGGGACCAGGAGCGGGGCCGTGGCCGCGTTCACCGTGCCGACGCGCACCACGCGGCTCGACTGGTGCTGGTCGTGCGCGGCCCTGCGGAGCCGGTCCACCGATTCCAGTACGCCGATGATGTGCGGCAGGAGCTCACGGCCCTCGTCGCTGACCTTCGCTCCGGAGCGGTGCCGGTCCAGGAGCGAGACGCCGAGCTCCTTCTCCAGATTCCGCACGGTCTCGCTCAACGCGGGCTGGGAGAGGTGGAGTTCACCGGCGGCACGGCGCAGTGAGCCGAGCCGGGTGACAGCCTCGATGTACTCAAGCTGCTCTGTCCGCATCCCGCGCGCCCTTCACCGAACCCCTGCCGTGGGAGGGAAACCCTATCAGGGCTTAGTGATTACCGACTCGACGCATGTGGGGGCAGCTGCTTGAATCGGAGACATGAATGCAGTGCGACCCCACCTCACGCGGCGACGGTACGTCGACCTCGCGCGGGTGTGCAGCGCCTGCTGTCGCCGCTGCCACTGAGCATCCGCCGGGCACTCCACCGCGTCTCGTGCGCGTGAACTCCTCGTCCCGCCGGGCCCTTTGACGGCCCGCGCGATTCTCTGACGGGTCACCCCGCACGTATCAGCAGCGCCGCGCCCTTCACGATTGCGCGCATCCGCAGGCCTGCACCGCCTGCCCCCCTTCCCCATGCCCCATGCCCCTTTGCCTCGCTCCACCGGCCCTCGTGGCCGCGTACCCGAAGGACTTCCGCCATGGCCACCGTTCTCACGCTCACCGGCAGCGCCTCAGCCCCCGGTTCCTCCCGCACCGCGCGTCTCGTCCAGCACCTGGGCCGCGACCTTGCCGCGCGGGGCCACCGGGTGCGGACGCTCGACGTCCGCACGCTGCCCGCCGACGCGCTGCTCTCGGCCGACACCTCGCACCCCGACGTCGCCGACGCGGTCGCCCTCGTCGAGAAGGCCGACGCGCTCGTGGTCGGCACGCCCGTCTACAAGGCGGCGTACTCGGGGGTCCTCAAGACCTTCCTCGACCTCCTCCCGCAGTACGCGCTGCGCGGCAAGCCCGTCCTGCCGCTTGCCACCGGCGGCTCCCCCGCCCATGTCCTCGCCGTCGACTACGCGCTGCGGCCCGTGCTCACCTCGCTCGGTGCCGAGGTCACCCAGGGCTGGTTCGTCCTGGACCGCCACATCACGGCCGCCGATGACGGCACGGTCAGGCTCACGCCCGACGCGGACGCCGGGCTCGCCCCCGTCGTCGACCGGTTCCGCGAGGTGCTCGCGGAGCCGGCGCGGCTCGCGGTGGCGTGAGGGGGTAATCGGCTTTCCCTTCCGCATGGCGACCCCGCACCCCTCCCCCACACCCGAAAGGCCCGACCCATGCCCCGCATCCCCGTATCCGACGCGGAGGCGATCACGCTCGCCCGTGAGGTGGCCGAGCGTCTGGCCTCCGACGACGCGCGACGCGACGCCGAGCGCGATCTGCCGTACAAGGAGGTGCGCGACCTCACCGAAGCCGGTCTTTTCACGCTCTCGATCCCCCGCTCGCAGGGTCCCGAACTCGGTGCCCGCAGTCTCGGCGAGGTGTTCACCGAGCTGACGGCCGGTGACGCGAGCATCGGCCAGATCCCGCAGAACCACTACTTCTTCGTCAACGTCCTGGCCCACGCGGGCACCGAGGAGCAGCGCGCCTTCTTCTACCGCGAAGTCCTCGCGGGACGGCACTTCGGCAACGCCCTCTCCGAACGCGGCACCCGCACGGCCCGCGAGTTCGCCATCGGCTTCGAGCTGCATCCCGATGGCGGACGGGTCCTGAACGGCACCAAGTTCTACGCGACCGGTTCGCTGTTCGCGCACTGGATCCCGGTGTACGCCAACGACGAGGAGGGCCGTACGCACGCGGCCTGGGTACCCGCCGACCATCCCGGTGTGCACGTCGAGGACGACTGGAACGGCATGGGCCAACGCACCACCGGCAGCGGCACCGTCCGCTTCGATCAGGTGCGAGTGCCCGCCGAGCACATCGTGCCGGTGTACTCGATCTTCGAGAAGGACGAGGTGTTCGGCGCCTTCGGCCAGTATCTGCACGCGGCCATCGACACCGGCATCGCGGTCGGCGCCCTGCGCGAGGGCAAGCGGCTCATCCACTCGCTGGCCCGACCCCGTCTGGAGGCGGGCGTGGAGCGCGCCGCCGACGAGGGTGCCGTCATCGACGGCTTCGGTGAACTCGCCCTGAAGGTGCGCTCCGCGCGTGCCCTGCTGCGCGAGGCCGGTGCCGCCCTGGACGCCGCCCGTGCCGATCTGAGCGAGCAGAGCGCCGCCGAGGCGTCGGCCGCGGTGGCCGCCGCCCGCGCCCGGTCGGACGCGGTGGCCCTGGCCGTCTCCAGCGGCATCTTCGAACTCATCGGCACCCGCGCCGCGGACCGCGACCTCAACCTCCACCGGCACTGGCGCAACGCCCGCACCCACACCCTGCACGACCCACGCCGCCTCAAGCTCCGCTACCTGGGCGGCTGGGAGCTCAACGACACCCCGCCGCCCCGCAACGGCCTGGTCTGAGACAGGCCCGCAGTCCCACGACCACAGAGGACACCCCACCCATGCCCCTGACCTTCCACTGGTTCCTGCCCACCAACGGCGACAGCCGGCATATCGTCGGCGGCGGCCACGGCGTACCCACCGGCGCCGCCGGGGGTGACCGCCCCGCCTCGCTCGCCTACCTCACCCAAGTGGCCCGTACAGCAGAGCAGTTGGGATTCGAGGGAGCGCTCACTCCCACGGGCGCCTGGTGCGAGGACGCCTGGCTGACCACGGCGATGCTGGTCGAGTCGACCGAGCGGCTGAAGTTCCTGGTGGCCTTCCGCCCCGGCCTCGTCACGCCGACCCTCGCCGCACAGATGGCGGCGACCTACCAGCGCCACTCCGGCGGGCGCCTGCTCCTCAACATCGTCACGGGCGGCGAGGACCACGAGCAGCGCGCTTACGGAGACTTCCTCGGCAAGGACGACCGCTACGCCCGCTGCGACGAGTTCCTGCACATCATCCGCTCCCTGTGGCAGGGCGAGACCGTCGACTTCCACGGAGAGCACGAGCGAGTCGAGCAGGCCCGCCTCACCCGCCTTCCCGCCCCGGTGCCGCCCGTCTACTTCGGCGGCTCGTCGAAGGCGGCGGGCCCGGTGGCCGCCCGCCACAGCGACGTCTACCTCACCTGGGGCGAGCCGCCGGCCCAAGTGGCAGAGAAGATCGCCTGGATCCGCACGCTCGCGAGGGCCGAGGGCCGCGAGGTCCGCTTCGGCATCCGCCTGCACGTCATAGCCCGCGACACGGCGGACGAAGCCTGGGCCCAGGCGAACCGCCTCCTGTCGGGCACCGACCCGTCCGTGATCAGCGAGGTACAGCAGGGCCTGGCCCGCTCCGGCTCCGAGGGCCAGAAGCGCATGCTGGCCCTGCACGGCGGCTCCACCGAACGCCTGGAGATCTACCCGAACCTGTGGGCAGGCATAGGCCTCCTACGAGGCGGCGCGGGCACGGCCCTGGTCGGCTCCCACACGGAGATCGCCGACCGCATCGCGGAGTACCACGCCCTGGGAATCGACGAGTTCGTGCTCTCCGGCTACCCGCACGTGGAGGAGGCGTACTGGTTCGGCGAGGGCGTGCTTCCGCAGCTGGCGGCGCGCGGCCTGTGGCACCACCCCGCCGCGGCGGCGCTCGACGAGACCCCGGCGGCGGTGCCGTTCGCTTCGTAGCTCGGTTGCGGATACGGCGGCCCCGGTCAGCAGCAGATGCGCTGCTGACCGGGGCCGCCTGCATCGCGCGCATCACCCCCGCCGATACCGCCCCGCCGGATGCGTCGCCGGGAGCCGGTCCCCCCGCCCGAACAGCTTCTGCCTCAGGGTGCCTTCCTCGTACTCCGTCTTCAGCAAGCCCCGCTTCTGCAGGACCGGCGCCAGATGGTCCGCGAAGTCCTCGAAGGAGCCCGGCGTGGTGACGTACGAGAGGTTGATGCCGTCTATGCCTGCCTCCCGCCACTGCTCCAGTTCGTCCGCGATCCGTTCCGGGACACCCGCCACCGGGCGCGTCCAGGCCCTTGCCCGCAGCGCCTCGCCGAACGTCCAGGTCTTGTCCGGAGCGCCCTCCACCAGGGAGCGGACGAAGCCCTGCACTCCGTTTGTGTCGATCTCGCCGACCGGGGCGTCGAAGTCGACCTCCGAGAGGTCGAGTTGGAGGGAGCCGGACAGGTGGGCCGCGAAGCCGTCGAGGCTGGTGTGGTCGCGGTAGTCGGCCAGTTTGCGTTCCGCCTCCTCCTCGGTGCTGCCGATGATCAGGGTCAGGCCCTGGAAGAAGAGGATGTCGCCGCCTTCGCGGCCGTGCGCCACCGCCCGTGCGCGCACATCCTCCACCTGCGTGCGCGCGCCCTGCGGTGAGATCGCGCCCAGGAAGACCGCCTCGGCGTTGCGGGCCGCGAACTCCCGTCCCCGCTCGGAGGATCCGGCCTGGAAGAGGAGCGGGGTGCGCTGCGGGGACGGCTCGGAGAGGTGGGGGCCGTTGACCCGGTAGAAGCGGCCCTCGTGGTGTACGTCGTGGATGCGGGCCGGGTCGGCGTAGATGCGGCGCGCGCGGTCGCGTACTACCGCGTTCTCCTCCCAGCTCCCCTCCAGGAGCTTGTAGAGGACGTCTGTGTACTCCTCGGCCCTGTCGTATCGCTCGTCGTGCAGGGGCAGGCCATCCAGGCCCAGGCCCTTGGCCGCCGACTCCAGGTAGGAGGTGACCACGTTCCAGGCCACACGGCCCTTGGTGAGGTGGTCGAGTGTGGAGAGGCGGCGGGCGAAGTTGTACGGGGGTTCCTGGAGGACCGACTGCGTGAAGGCCAGACCCAGGTGTTCGGTGGCGTGGGCGAGGGCCGCGACCAGGAGCGAGGGGTCGTTGACCGGCGTCTGGAGGCCCTCGCGGACCGCCGTCTCACGGCCTGCGCGAAACGTGTCGTACGTGCCGATCACGTCGGCGAGGAACAGCGCGTCGAAGTAGCCCCGTTCCAGGGTGCGGGCGAGGTTCACCCAGGTTTCGAGGTCGGTGTATGAAGTCTGGCTCGTGTCGTCGCGCACCCATTGGCCGTGGTTGATGTGCGAGACGCAGTTCATCGCGAAGGCGTTGAAGCGCAGGGGCGGGAGCGGGGGCGTGGTCATCGGGTGGCTCCGGTGGGGGTGAGGGGGCGCACTGCGTCGAGGAGCGTGCGGGTGTAGGGGTGGGACGGCGCGGCGAACACGGCGGCGGCCGGGCCCGCTTCGACGATCCGGCCGTCCTTCATCACCAGGACGTCGTCACTCACGTGCTGTACGACGCCCAGGTCGTGCGAGATGAAGAGATAGGCGAGGCCGAATGCCTCCTGGAGTTCGGCGAGGAGGTCCAGGACCTGGGCCTGTACGGAGACGTCGAGCGCGGAGACCGGTTCGTCGAGGACCAGGACGGATGGGCGTGGCGCCAACGCCCGTGCCAAGGCCGCGCGTTGACGCTGCCCACCGGACAGGTGGAGGGGGTGGCGGTCCAGGGAGTCGCGTGGCAGGCCCACCTGGCCCGCCAGTTCGTCCGCTCGGGCCGCCGCTTCGGCGGTGCTCGGTGCCGGGTGCCCCCGGCGGGTCAGGCGGACCGCGTCGATCAGTGTGCGGCGGACCGTCCAGCGTGGGTCGAACGCCGACAGGGGGTCCTGGTGGACGAGTTGGATGCCGTGGCGCCGACGTCTGCGGGCCTTCTCCGGCAGGGTGCTCCACGCCTCGCCGCGCAGCGCGACCGTGCCGCTGTCGGGGCGGGTCAGGCCGAGGGCGATGCGGGCGGTGGTGGATTTGCCCGAGCCCGATTCGCCGACGATGCCCAGGGTGCGCCCGGCCGCGAGGGCGAAGGACACGTCCGTCACGGCGGGCCGCCCGCCGAAGCTCTTGTGCAGTGTTTCGGCGGCGAGGACCACGCCGATCGGGCGCTCGCCCTCGGCGTCCGGCAAGGCGGGGCGGGGTGCCGTCGAGAGCCGGGCGCCCTTGGGGTGCAGTGCCGGGTCGGCCGCCACCAGGCCTTTGGTATACGCGTGTTGGGGGTCCTGGAGCACGTCCGCGACCGGGCCCTCCTCCACGATCTCGCCGCCCCGCATCACCGCGACCCGGTCCGCTAGGCGTCGCACCACCGCCAGGTCGTGCGTGATGAACAGCAGGCCGCGCTCCCGGCTGCGCGCGGCGGCGAGCAGGTCGAGGATCTGCGCCTGCACGGTGGCGTCCAGGGCGGTCGTCGGTTCGTCGGCGATCAGGAGTGGCGGGTCGAGGACGAGTGCGGAGGCGATCAGGGCCCGCTGCCGAAGGCCGCCCGAGAGCTCGTGCGGGTACTGCGCCGCGCGCAGCTCCGGGTCCGGGACACCGACCTGCTCCATCACCTCCCGCACCCGCGCCTGCCGTGCGGCACGGTCGCCGTAGCCGTGCAGCTTCAGCGCGTCCTCGATCTCCTTTCCGACCGGCCGCAGCGGGTCGAGGGAGACCAGGGCGTCCTGCAGGACGAAGCCGATGCCCCGGCCGCGCACCCGCCGCCAGCGCCGCTCACCCCAGCCGCGTACGTCCTCGCCCTCCCACTCCAGGCGGTCGGCGCTCACCCGGGCGCCCCCGCCGGTCAGACCGACCAGCGTGCGGGCGGTGACGCTCTTGCCGGAGCCGGACTCGCCGACCAGGGCGAGGGTTTCGCCGCGGTGCACGGTGAGGGAGACACCGCGTACGACGGCGCGCCCCCCGAAGCTGACAGTCAGGTTCTCCGCATGTGTCAAGGGCGTGGGCATCAGCTGCTCCTCTCGTCAAGCCACGCCTGGAGGCGCCGGCCGAGGACGGTGGTGGACAGGGTGGTGAGGACGATGAACAGGCCGGGGAAGAACGAGGTCCACCAGGCGTACTGCAGGAAGGTGCGGCCGTCGGCGAGCATCGCGCCCCACTCGGCGGCCGGCGGCTGGGCCCCCAGGCCCAGGAAGGACAGGGACGAGGCCCACACCACGGACTGGCCGACGCCGAGCGTGGCGAGGGCGGCGAGCGGGCGAAGCACGTTCGGCAGGACAGTGCGCCGTACCACGCGCAGCGGCGGATGGCCCAGGCCGCGCGCGGCCTCCACGTAGCCGGAGCGGACCACGGTGGTGGCCTGGGAGCGGATGAGGCGGGCGTATCCCGCGGCCTCGCCGATGCCGACCGCGATGGCCGCGGTGGTGGCGCCGGTGCCGAACACCGCGATGAAGAGCAGCGCGAGAAGCAGTCCGGGGAAGGCGAAGAGCACCTCGAGCACGCGGCCGACCGCGAAGTCGGCCCGCCGCCCCGCCAAGCGCCGCCGTCAGGCCGAGGACGATGCCGAGAGTGAGGGAGATGGCGGTGGCGCCGAGCCCGATGAGCAGCGACTGGCCCGCGCCGTGCACGAGGCGCGTGTAGACGTCGCGGCCGTTCTGATCGGTGCCGAACCAGTGTGTGGCGGACGGGGGTTGGAAGAAGTCGGCGGGCTTGATGGCGTCCGGGGCGTACGTGGTGAGCAGACCCGGCACGAGCGCGGCCACCACGATCAGGGCGAGGAAGGTCCCGGCGGCGATGAGGCCGGGACGTATCCGGCGCGACCGAGCGTCGCCCGGCGCGATGACGGTCGGGGCGGTGGTGGTCACGGTCACAGCTCCTTGGGCGTACGGATGCGGGGATCGACCACCGCGTACAGCAGGTCGACGGCGAGGTTGACGAGGACGTACACGGCGGCGATCAGGAGCACGATCCCGGTGACCAGGGGCAGGTCGCGGGCGATGACGGCGTTGAGCAGCGCGCGGCCGACGCCCTGGCGCGCGAACACGGCCTCCACCACGACCTCGCTGGAGAACAGCGCGCCGATCGCCCAGCCCGACAGCGTCAGCGGGGGAAGCAGCGCGTGCCGCAGGGCGCGGCGGGCGCGCACCGCTCCGGTGCTCATGCCGCGCAGCCGTGCCGAGGTGACGAACGGCTGGTCGAGGGCGGTGAGCAGGGCGCCGCGTGTGACCTGGCCGAGGTAGCCGGCGAGCGGCACGGCCAGGGTGAGGGCGGGCAGGACGAGGGCCACGAGGCCGGTGCCGCCCGCGACGGGGAACCAGCCGAGCCGGAAGGCGAAGACGTACAGGAGCACCACGCCGAGCCAGAAGTGCGGGAGTCCCGCGGCGACCGTCTCCAGGCCCGAGCCGAGCGCGCGGCCGACGGCGCCCTTGCCGGTGGACAGGAGGACCACGACGCCGCTCAGGAGCCACGCGAACAGCAGGGCGAGCGCGGTCAGTCGGAGGGTGGACGGCACCTGCTCGGCGATGACGGTGCCCACCGACTCCTTCAGGGAGGTGGAGATGCCTAGGTCCCCGGTGAGCAGCCGCCCCAGGTGCTGCGCGTACTGCACGTACAGCGGCTGGTCGAGCCCGTAGGCGTGCCGGGTCGCGGCGATGGTCTCGGGCGTGGGGTTGGCGCCGGAGCCGCCACCGAGCAGGACGAGTACGGGGTCGCCCGGCACGAGGTGCAGGGCGAGGAAGGTCACGGTCGCCGCCGCCCACAGGACGAGGGCGGCTCCGGCGACACGGGCGCCGACTCGACGCAGGCGCAGGGAAGTCGGGGTCATCGGGCATTCACCCACGCGTCGTAGAGGTAGGGCAGGGAGAGGGCGGGTTCGAGGCTCGCGCCGCGCGCGCTCGCGCGGTGGGCGGCGAGCCGGGTGGTCTGCGGGTAGAGGGTCAGCTGGTAGGCACCGGCGGAGAGCGACTTCTGGGCCTCGCCGTACAGTTCCCGCTGCTTGTCCGCGTCGGTGGTCGCCTGTGCCTCGCGGAAGAGGCGGTCGAGGGCGGGGTCCTTGACATAGGCGGCGTTGGAGTGGATGCCGTTCTTCACGGCGTACTCGCTGCCGAAGACGGTGTGCAGCACGTCGGGGGTGTTGGTGTTCCAGTAGCCGTCGCGCAGGTCGTACTTGCCCGCGAGGTAGCGGGTGTTGACGGTGGCGGCGTCGAGCCGCAGCAGTCTCAGCTGGAAGCCGACGTCCTTGGCGGTGGCCTGGATCTGTTCCATCAGGGCGAGCTGGTTGGGGCTGATGTCCGACTTCAGCAGGACGTCGGCGGACAGGCGCTCACCGCGCTTCGTGCGGTAGCCGTCACCGTCGCGGTGACCCCATCCCGCCTGGTCCAGCAGGGCGTTGGACTTCTTCGGGTCGTACGGCCAGGCGTTCTCGTGCGCGTCCGTGTAGTGCGGGGTGACGTAGCTGAGGGGTCCGCCCGCCCGCCGGTACTGGCCGAAGAAGACGCTCTTGAGGCCGTTGGCGACGTCCGCCGAGTGCAGAAACGCCTTGCGGACGCGCAGGTCGTCGAAGGGGGCCCGTGAGGTGTTCAGGGCGAGGTTCGTCGGGTTGCCCGGCCGGTCGCGTGTCACGACCTTCAGGCGGCTGTCGCGCTCGGCGGACGCCTGGTCCTCCGGAGGCAGAGCGTCGATGACGTCGACCTGGCCGGACTGCACGGCGGCGAAGCGTGTCGCCGGCTCCGGGATGAACCGCCACACCACCTTGGCCACATGGGCGGGGCCGGTGTGCCGGGCGTACGGGGGCGGGGAGTTGTACCGCGGGTTGCGGACGAGGACGACGTCCGACTGACGGTTCCACTCCTTCACGATGAACGGGCCGGTGCCGACGGGGGCCGCGCAGTTCGCTTCCTTGCCGCGCTTCAGCGCCTTCGGCGACTCCATGCCGAGGAAGGCCTGCGCGAGCATGTTCAGGAAGGGCGAGTAGGGGCGGTCCAGGTGGACGCGGGCGGTGAACGCGTCTACGACCTCGGTCTTCCGGTACGGGGCGAGGTAGCCGCCCGCGGTGCCGGACTGGGTGTCGGGGTCCACCATGTGCTCGAAGTTGGCCTTCACGGCTGCCGCGTCGAAGCGGGTGCCGTCGGTGAAGCGGACGTCGCGGCGCAGATGGAAGGTGTAGGTCCTGCCGTCCTTCGCGATGTCCCACGAGGTGGCGAGCCACGGTTCGGCCTTGCCGCGCTCGTCCAGGGCGACGAGCGATTCGAGGTACTGCTGCGCCACGTAGGCCTGTGGCATGTCGCCCGCCACGTGGGGGTCCAGGCAGGTCGGCTCGCGGTCGGTGGCGTAGGTGAGGGTGCCGCCGGGGGCGGGCCGGGCGCCGAGCGCTGCGGTGGGGGCGCCGGATGCGGTGCACGCGGTGGCGAGGAGGGTCAGGGCGAGGGCGGCGAGCGGGGCTGCGGCTCGCCTGGGCGTGGGACTGGGACTGGGACTGAGATTGAGCCTGCGAGAGGGCGGCTTCACGTCAACTCCGTTGACAGGTAAGGGGGTTGGCCAAGAACTGGAGGCGACCGAGACGGTCAGAAGAAGCCGTTCAGCGGGGGCGGTGTGCCGTTGAGGAGCCAGTCGCCGGTCACGCGGGCCTTGTGCGCGATCGGATTGTGCGAGGCGAGGGTGCGGGCGTTGCGCCAGTGCCGGTCGAGCCGGTGCTCGCGCAGCGTCGCCGAGGCACCACCCACGTCGTACAGCCGCTCACCCGCGTCCAACGCGGCCCGCGCGGCGACCACTTGGGCCTGCGACACCTGCACGGCGACGGCGTGCAGGGGCTCTTCGAGCCCCGCGATGCCGTCGTCGCCGCGCACGGTCAGCGCCGCGTCGATCTCCTGCGCCGCGCGCAGTACGGCGGCCTCTGCCGCGTAGGCGAGGGCGGCGGTCTCGCCGACCGTGTGCTGGATCAGCGGGTCGTCGACGGCGCGGTCGACCCCGGCGTGCTGCACGGGCCGGGCCTTGTCACGGGCGTAGGCCACGGCGTCGGCGACGGCGGCCTTCGCGATGCCGGTGTGCACGGCCGCCAGATAGAGCTGGTAGTACGGGCCGAGGTGCGTACGGCGCTGGCGCCCCGTGGCGTCGACGGCCACCTCGTCGGCGAAGGCCCGCACCGCGCGCAGCCGGGTGGTGCCGCTTGCGGTGGTCCGCTGGCCGAGCGCGTCCCAGTCGTCGTACAGCTCAAGGCCCTTGCGGGCGCGGGGCAGGACCACGCGGACCCGCCGCTCCTCGTCGTCGAGGGCGATCACGACGACGTAGTCGGCGAAGAGCGAGCCGGTCGAGTAGAACTTGGTGCCGTCCACCCGGAAGTCACCGCCGTCCGCCGTGATGCGGGTCCGGATCTCACCGGGGTGGGCGGTACCCCGCTCGGAGGCGGCGTTGCCGAACAACGCACCACTGTCGACGACCGGGAACCAGCGCTCCCGCTCGGCGGTGGTGCCCTGGCCGATGAGCAGTTCCACGAACCCGAAGTGCGGACGCAGGGCCTGCGCCACGTTGGAGTCGGCCTCGGCGAGATCGATGACGACGCGGAACAGCTCGGCGAGAGATCCGCCGAGCCCACCGTGCTCTTCGGGAACGCGGAGCCCACCGAGCCCGCTCGAGCGGACCGCCTCCACACTCTTGTAGGGGAGTTCACGACGCTCTTCGAGCTCGGCGGCATCGGCGCGCAGCTGTGCGCGGAGGTCCGGGGGTATGAGGTCCGGGGGTACGACGGACGAGGGCATGCGGGGGCCTCCGGAGGGGGCGGTGAGCGGGCGCGCGGGCAGCACCGGCCGCGGGCGCGCGCACGGGGGACGTACACGAAAGGGGGTGGGAGGCGGGCGGCGCGGGAGCTACCGGATGTACATGCGGTGCGTAGTGCGCTCAGGCCCGAGAGGTCGCCGACGGACAGACGGCGCTGGAGACACGCGAAAGGTCGACATGGCGTCGCCGCGTGAGGTCCTGCCGATCGTCGGTCATGGCGGTGATTGAAGCAGGATCGGCGCCGCGGGTCGAGACGGCTTTGACGAGGCGGCTATAGGGTTTTCCTTGCATACGTTCCCGGGGCGGGGCCTCAGGTCGCCGAGGCGTCCAGCGTCACCGGGCCGTAGCGCGCGGCGGGGGCCTCGGTCGCGAGCGCCCAGTAGCGGTCGCCGTAGGACCAGTGCCACCACTCCGTGGGGTAGTTGACCAGGCCGGCCGTGGCGAGGGCGGCGGTGAGGGTGCGGCGGTTGCGGCGGGCCGTCGGGGAGATCAGGGCGCTGTCCATGTAGCAGGCGCCCTCGCTCTCCTCCGGGCTTGCGTTCACCGGGGTGCCGAGGTCGAGTTCGGCGCCGGAAGCGGTGCACAGCGTGAGGTCGACCGCGGCGCCCGCGACGTGCGGGCCCACTTCGGGCGGCGAGAGGGAGCGACTCGTCTGCCGGTGGAGGTAGGCGTCCGACCAGTCGGGGTTGGCCTTCCTGAGCTCGGCGGCGTACTCCTCGAAGTACTGGATCTGCAGGGCCAGCGGGCGGTATCCCTCGGTGACGAGGAGGCGCAGGCCCTCGGGCAGCAGCCGGGCGGCGCGTGCCAGGCGCCAGGCGACGCCCTCCCGCAGCTGGGCGTAGGCACCGGCGGTGTCCGCCAGGCGGTCGTCGACCACCAGGAAGGGCAGTTGGCGCAGGTCGACGAGGGCTTCGCCGCATTCGTGGACCGATATGCCGACGACTCTGGGATCGTTCATGAGGATGATCGGCGACATGTCTGCCCCTTCGTGGCGACGGTGGTGGGCACAGCTCCGGGGACGGGCTGCCGCCCGCCCCCGGAGTCCCCTCCGTGCCCTGGCAGGGGCTCTACGCGACGAGCGGCCCACACGACCGACGATGTCGGTGGTGTGGGCCGTACGAGGCATCAGTGGCCTTCCCCCGTGCTTCCCCCGTTGAATTCCGCTGAGTCCCCCGTTGTTTACTGCGATCCCCCGTTGCCGTGGGCGCGTTCACCCGCCGACACCCACAGCGTGCCGCAGTGCGCTGTAAGTTCTCTGCAAGTCCGCGACAAGCGGATTGCAGCGCGCCGCCGGGAGCGGGGTCAGAGTCCCGGCTCGTTCCGCTCGCGCGCCTCGTACGCCGTGAAAACGTCCCGCGCCTCGGCGCGCAGCGCCCCTGCCGCCGCCCTGTCCCCCGCGGCCTCTCTCGCCGCGGCGAGATCGCGCAGGGTGCGGGCGCGGGGCAGGGCAAGCCCCAGGTCGTTCCAGAGGGCGGCCGCCGCTGTCAGGTGCTGTTCGGCGGTGTCGAGGCGGCCCGCGGCGAGCTCGCACTCCCCGAGGGTGCGCAGGCCCAGTGCCTCGCCGAAGCGGTCGCGGTGGCCGCGGCAGACGTCGAGGACGCCGCGGATCTCGGCCGCCGCCTCGGCCGAACGGCCCAGCCGGATGCGGGACTTGGCCCGGGCCTGCATCGCGTACGCGAGCATGAGCGGGTCTCCCAGGGTGCTCAGGAGATCCACCGCACGGCCGGAGAGTTCCTCCGCCGCCGCGTACTCACCGAGCGCTCGGTGCACGTGGCCGAGCGAGCGCAGGGTGAGGGACTCGCCGCGGCGGCTGCCGAGCCTGCGGTAGGCCCGCAGCGACTCGTCGAGGAGGGCGCGCGCTGCCTCGAAGTCGCCGAGTTCGAGCTGGACGGATCCGGCGTACCGGCAGGAGAGCCCGATGCCCGGGTCGTCGCCGAGCCGGCGGAAGCCGTCGACGGCGCGCACGAGTGTCTCCTGCGCGGCGCGCAGCCGTCCCGCCTCCCGCAGCGCGCTGCCGAGCCCGGCGAAGGCGGCGGCCCGGCCGCGTACGTCGCCGAGTTCGGCGCAGAGCCCGGCCGCCTGTTTGAAGTAGCCCTGCGATTCGGTGAACCGGTCCTGTTCGTAGCGGAGTTGGCCGAGGCCGATGAGCAACAGGGCCTCCCCCGCCCTGTCCTCGGCGCGGCGGGCTGCCGCCAGGGCCGCGTCGTGGGTGCGCCACCAGGCCTCGAAGCGGTTGCCGACGGTGTAGGCGGATGAGCACAGCGCGGCCGCCGCCTCGCAGGAGAGGGTGTGCAGGTCCAGGGCTGCCGCGCGCTCGACAGCGGCGGCTATCGCGTCGGCCTCGGCCTCGAACCAGGCGGCCGGGTCGGCGAGGGCACGCTGGGTGGCTTCCGGTCCGACGGGCCTGACGAGACTGCGCAGGGCGACGGCGGCGGGGCCGCCCGAGCCGCTGGAGTCCAGGAGCCCGCGGTGCAGTTCGACGGCGCCGGACGGCGTCGCGGATGCGACGAGGCCGGTCAGCCAGAGCCAGGCGCCGAG